>JAOPVV010000018.1 GCA_025966005.1 Frankiales bacterium | reverse complement strand
CGGCGAGCCGGACGGCGGCCACCGGGGCGGGCAGCCGGGCGGAGCGCAGCGCGCGCACCAGCGGCAGGGGGTCGGCGAGCTTGGCACCGCCCGCCGCGACGAGCAGGGCAGCCGACGCGAGGTACGGCCCGGCGAGGGCGTCCACGCCCCCGGACGCTAGACCACAGACCGAACGAGGGCACCTCTACCGGGCGCGCGACACCCGGCCGTCATCCGGGCGGCCGCAGCCCGCCGAGCTGGCTGTCGACCTCCTCGGCGACGGCCGCCGCCATCGCCGACCGGAAGCTGGCGAGCAGCGCCTGGGCCGCCACCGGCTCGAGCCCCTCGACCACGGACTGGATCTGCGGCCAGCCCTCGGGGGGCGTCCCCGCGTCGACGAACTGCTGCCAGACGGTGCTGCGGAACATCTCCACGTACACCTGGGCGGCCTGCTCCACGAGCTCGACGACCTGCTGCTGCGCTGCCACCAGGGCGCCGGCCGGCAGCCCGAGCCGGACTCCCCGCACGCCGGCGTCGAGCAGCCCGGCGTCGAGCACGCGTAGCCGGTGCCCGTCGATCCGCTCGACCACGCCCATGGCGGCGAGGGCGTCGACGACCTCGACCACGCCCGAGGCGTCCTCGGCGCCGGCCCGGGCCGCGAGCTCGTCGAGGTCGGTCTCCTGGGTCGCGTCCGGCAGCCAGGGCGCCATCAGCGCCCGGTGCAGGGCGAGCGAGCCGGCGCTGCTGGTCTGCGGCTCGCTCTCGACCGCCTTCTGCACGGCCGCGAGGGTGTAGCCCTGGGCGAGCAGCTGCCGGACGAGGGTCAGGCGGGCGACGTGGTGCGGCCCGTACAGGCCGGTGCGGCCGGCGAGGCGCGGGGGCGGGAGCAGCCCGCGGGCCGCGTACGCCCGGACGTTGCGCACCGTCATGCCGACCCGCTCGGCCAGCTGGTCGACCGTCAGCTCGTCCTCCACGACGACCATCCTGCCTCGCTCGGGCCTCACGGCTCGGGCGGCTGCTCTCCGTGCCGGTCGCGCCACACGATGGCGCCGATCAGGCCGACGACGATCAGGGCGGGCACGAAGAACGGGATCGCCGTGACCAGCGGGTGGTGGGCCAGGACCACCTCGTAGGTCACGCCCGGACGTCCGCGGTGCGCGGCGGGGTCGTGCCCGTCGTGGTCGGCCGGTCGCCGGCAGCCACCAGGCGGCGCGAGAGCCGGCCGACGCCGACGCCGATCGCGAGGACCAGGGCGATCGAGCAGGCCAGGACGAACAGCGAGGCGGCGGCGAAGGTCCAGCCGGGCACGTCGAGGTCGCGCTCGCGCTGGAGGATCTCGATCTCCTGCGTGAACGGGCGGGTCGAGGTGACGGCCGGGACCTCGGGTGCGCTGATGGCCTCGTCGGCCGGCAGGTAGATCGGCGTGGCGGTCAGCTCGCGGCCGTCGTGGACGCGCAGCAGCGTCTTCCACAGCCCGGTCACCGGCAGCGGCTCGGTCGAGCGGTAGGTGCCGACGCCGGTGCGCTCGAGCCGGTCGACGACCAGTCCGCCGCCTTGCCACGCGGTGATCTGCACCCAGGCGGGGCCGTCGACGTCCTCGGACAGGACGACCTCGGCGTCGACCGTCCCCGCGCCGTCGGGGCTCTGGGGGTCGGGGTTCGGGGTGTCGGCGCTTTCGGTGACGGGGCTCAGGGTGACGGTGGCGGTGCGGTCCTCGGGGACGGTGGCGAGCAGGCCGTTGGTCGCGGCGGCCGCGAGCACGAGCAGGCTGGCCACCACGACCGGTCGGGCGACGGACGGCCGCGGCAGCCTGCCCTGCAGCCCGAGCGAGAGCAGCGCGCCGCACAGGCCTGCACCCACGCCGACGGGGACGGCCATCGCCAGGCCCTCGGCCCAGACGTCGGGGGTCCACGGCAGTGGCATCGCGACGTAGGACCAGCCGGCCTCGATCGCGCTGCCGACCGAGCCGACGAGCAGGCCGGCCACTGCGCCGAAGGCGAGCGGGGTGCGCAGCAGCGGGGTCAGCGCCAGCGCCTCGATGAGCAGCGCGCTGCCCAGGTAGAGCGGCAGCGACGGCGTGGGCTCGCCGAGCAGCGGCCCGACGACCAGGCTGATGACGCCGCGGACGACGACGAAGAAGGTCGCGGCAGCCAGCGCCGCGCCGCGGCCGAGCAGCAGCCGGGCGGTGACCAGGGCGAGCGCCGCGGCGCCGGCGATCATCATCGGCTGGAGCACCAGCCGGAACTGCGGGACGCCGAAGTCGAACTCGGCCTGGAAGACCGACTGCCCGATGAGCATGCCGCCGAGCGAGAAGCTCGAGAGCAGCCAGTGCAGTCGGCGGCCGGCCGTGCCGACGAGCTCGGGACGGGCGGCGCGGCCCTCCTGGTCGAGCACGAGCAGGCCGATCAGCGAGAGCCCGGCGCCGGTGATGAGCATCAGGTGGGTCGGCCCCCAGAGCGTGACGTCCTGGCCGAACAGCCGGTGCCACACGTCGTCGAGCGGGAAGCCGAGCAGGGCGTAGAAGCCGGACGCGGCGACCAGCAGCCCGCCGACCGGGGCCTTCCACGTGCGCGTGATCCGCACCGCCGCGGGACCCGGGTCCTCGTCCAGCGGGAGCACGACCGCCGCCATGCCGGCGGTGAAGACGAGGAACAGCCCGACCAGGATGAAGTAGTGCGCGGGGTTGGCCAGCGGCCCCTCGTCGCGTCCCCGACCGATGTGCAGCGAGATGTCCCACAGCATGCCGAACAGCGCCGTCAGCAGGGCCACCGTCGTCAGCAGCGTCGGCAGCGCCACCCAGCCCGGACGGCCGGTGCGCCGGCCGAGGTCGTCGGCGAAGCGCGCGACCAGCGTGGTGCGCCGGGTGCGGTGCGCGACAGCGACGCCGAGCAGCAGCGCGGTCACGAGGCCGACCGCGGCGGTGGCGCCGAACACCTCCCCGAGGGCGGCGCCTCCGGCAGGGGGCTGGGCAGCAGCGAGCAGCGTCATGTCGAGAACGTGACATCAGACATGTCGCATGTCAAGGTCTGCCCTGCTCCCACGGTCACGCACCCGGGGGCTCGAGCAGCAGCACGGGGATCCGCCGGCGCGTGCGGCTCTGGTACTCGACGTAGGACGGGAACGCCGTGCAGGCCCGCGACCACCAGCGGGACCGCTCGCCGCCGTCGACCTCGCGGGCCGCCAGCTCGAGCACCGCCGCGCCGTCCCGCAGCTCGACGAGCGGGTGGGCCAGCACGTTGGCGTACCAGGCGGGGTGCCGCTCGGCGCCGGCCATGGACGCGACGACGGCGTAGGTCCCGGCGTGCTCCACGCGCATCAGCGGCGTCTTGCGCAGCAGTCCCGTCCGGGCGCCGACCGTCGTCAGCAGCACCACCGGGCGGTCGCGGAACGCCGAGCCGCCGGTGCGCTCGATCTGCTCGACCTCGGCCCGCACCCAGTCGACGCTGCTCGGCGCGTACTCCCCCGTCAGCGGCACCCGACCAGTGTGGACCGCTACTGCGACGCGGTGTGCTCCGGCGCGGCCTTGCGGCGGTGGACCGTCAGGGTCATGACAAGCACGGCCACGGCGCCGACCACGAGCCCGAGCAGGGCACTGGCGAGCGTGTTGACGGACCAGCCCGCGACCCCGCCGAGGGCCCCGCTCGCGTCCTTCGCGTCCTCCTCCAGGTGGTGGACGGCGTCGTAGAGGGCGGGCAGGCCGAGCTCGTCGGTGCCGACGAGCAGGATGTGGCCGCCGACCCACAGCATCGCGGCGGTCCCGACCACGGTCAGGACGGTGAGCAGCTTGGGCATGGCGCGCACCAGGCCGCGCCCGAGCCCGGCCACGGCCCGCCGGGGCAGCTCGGCCAGCCGCAGGCCGACGTCGTCCATCTTCACGATGAGGCCGACGAAGCCGTAGACCAGGACCGTGATGCCCACCCCGACCAGCGCGAGGATGACCGCGCGGGAGACGAACGGCTGGTCGACCACCTCGTTGAGCGAGATGACCATGATCTCGGCCGACAGGATGAAGTCGGTGCGCACGGCCCCGGACACGACCGTGTCCTCGTCGGGGAGCTCGTCCGGGTCGGGTGCGTGCTCGTCGTGGTGGCCGCCGAACTTGGCCCACACCTTCTCGGCGCCCTCGTAGCAGAGGTAGGTGCCGCCGAGCATGAGGATCGGCGTGAGCAGCCCGGACGCGAACTGGCTGAGCAGCAGCACCACCGGCAGGATGATCAGCAGCTTGTTGCGCAGCGACCCCAGCGCGATGCGCCGGATGATCGGCAGCTCGCGCGCGGCGGTCAGGCCCCGCACGTACTGCGGCGTGACGGCGGCGTCGTCGACCACGACGCCGGCCGCCTTCACGCTGGCCCGCCCGGCGGCGACCCCGATGTCGTCGACGGACGCCGCCGCCGCGCGCGCGATCACCGCCACGTCGTCGAACAGGGCTACGAGTCCACCGCTCACGGCACGTCCTTCCAGTCCGGCAGGGCGCCTGTACCCCCCGTGCTCTGCCCGCCATCATCGTGCCGCGGTCCCGCGGTGGCTCGGTCAGGTGGGGTCGCGGGCATCGCCGAACGGGACGGACGGGGCAGTCGCCGTCGGCGCGGCCTCGCCGGCGGCCTCCTGCAGCACCCCGACGACCAGGTGCACCAGCACGACCACCACCACGGCCCCGGCGACGCCGCCCAGCTCGAAGCCGGCGGTGAAGGCCAGGGCCGACAGGAACGCCATGGGCAGCTCGTGCGTCGTGCGCCCGCTGGCCCGGTGGTCGACCAGCCGCGACACCACCTCCGCCACGGCCAGCGCCAGCAGCGAGACGACGGCCACCGAGCGCGGCTGGTCGGTGAGCAGGAGCAGCACGAGCGGCGCGTGCCCGACGAGCAGCCCGAGCACCGGCAGCAGCCGCCACCACGCCATCCACAGGCCGAGGACCGCCGGTCCGGGCACGCCGGCGAGCTCGGCGACGACGGCCGTGACCAGGCCGAGCACCACGACCCGGCGGATCACGTGCCGCGCGCTGCTGGCGCCGGCGGCCAGGCCCACGTCGAGGCCGACCCAGCGCCAGGGGTGGCCGGCCGCGTTGAGGCGCAGCAGGCGCTGCTCGAAGCGCTCGTACGCCACGAGCATGAACACCGTCAGCGTGAGCACCAGCGCCACCTGGCCCAGCCGCTCGGCGGCGGTCCGAGCGGCGCTGGCCGGTGAGCCGAACAGGCGCTCGGGGGCCTGCTCCACGAGCGTCGACGTCCGGTCGACGAGGTGCAGCCGACGGTCGAGGTCGGGGAACGGGCCGTCGCGCACCAGCTCGGCGACGGCGGCCGGGGCGGAGTCGCGCAGGTGGCCGTACTGCACGACGACCGCGTCGACCACGCCGTACGTCAGCAGTGCCGCACCGACCAGCGTCGTCACCACGACCAGCAGGACGGCCAGGCCGCGCCCCACCCGCCGGTCGACCAGCGCGCGCACGAGCCCATCGAGCAGCATCGCGGCCGCCCCTGCGGTGATGAGCCAGTGCAGCACCGTGCGAGAGCGGACCAGGACGAGCAGGACGACCACCGCGCCGACGGCGGTGGCCGCCACACGGACCGCGAAAACCGGCGCGAGCTGCACCTCCTCCGGCTCGCCGCCCCTCATCGCCGTGCCCCGTCCGGGCGCAGCTCGAGCCGGGCCGCGTTGACGGCCGCCGCGACCGGGATGGCGAGCACGGCGCCGAGCAGCCCGGCCGCGGCGACCCCGACGAGCGCCACGACCATCGTGGTGAGCGGCGAGAGCTGCACGGCCCGCCCGACGACGACCGGTTGCACCACGCGGTTCTCGACCTGCACGTAGAGCAGCCAGACCACGGTGGCGACCAGCGCCGGACCCAGACCCGTGGTGAGGGCGAGGGCGACCAGCATGGAGCCGCCGACGATGCCCCCCAGCTGCGGGACGAAGTTCCACAGGAACGCCCACAGCGCGGCCAGCGCCACGAGCGGCACCGACAGCGCCAGGCCGATGCCGAACGCCGCGCACCCGGCGACGACCGCCAGCAGCAGGGAGCCGACGGCGTACCGGCCGATGACGACGTAGACGCTGCGCCCCACCCGCTCGGCCGTCCCGCGCCAGCGGACGGGCAGCAGCTCGCGGCCGGCGTCGACCAGGGCGGGGCCCTCGACGAGCAGCAGGACCAGCAGCAGCAGCGTCTCGACCGCCCCGGCGGCCTGCAGCGCCGCTGCCTGCGCCGTCCCGACGAGGTCGTCGACGTCGCTGGCGACCCGGTCGGGGAAGGCGTCCAGCCACGCCTGGGCCTGAGCCGGCACGTCGTTCTCCGCCAGGGTGCGCCCGATGACCGGGAGCCGGACGAGGTCGTCGAGCACCGCGGGGGCGTCGTCGCCGACCCGCCGGCCCTGCTCGACGACCGACGGCACGAGCAGCGCGGCGATGCCCGCGACGAGCGCCGCCGTGAGGACGACGACGACCGACACGGCCGCCCCGCGGCCGAGCCGCGTCCAGCGCTGCACCAGGCGGACCACCCGGTCGAGGGCGAGGGCGCCCGTGACGGCGAGCAGCAGGTGCACGACGGCGTCGTCGACGGCGTTGGACAGGTCGTAGAGCACGACGACGCCGACGAGCAGTCCCGCCAAGGTCAGCAGGCTCGCCCACCCGACGTCGACGGTGCGGCGGTACTGCGGGCGGCCCGCCGGGGCCGGGCGGCCGGCGACCGGC
>JAOPVV010000014.1 GCA_025966005.1 Frankiales bacterium | reverse complement strand
CCCCCGCGGCCGGCTCGCGCTGGTCGGCCTCGGACCGGGCGCCCGCGACCTGCTGACCCCCCGCGCCGAGGCCGAGCTGCGGCGCGCCGCCGTCTGGGTCGGCCTGGACCAGTACGTCGACCAGGTCCGCGACCTCGCCCGACCGGGCACCCGGATGCTCGTCACCGGGCTCGGCAAGGAGGAGGAGCGGGCGCACAGCGCCGTCGCGGAGGCCGAGAAGGGCCACGCGGTAGCGCTGCTCGGCTCGGGCGATGCCGGCGTCTACGCCATGGCGAGCCCCGCGCTCGAGGCCGCCGGCACCGACATCGACGTGGTCGGCGTGCCCGGGGTGACCGCGGCGCTGGCCGCCAGCAGCCTGCTCGGCGCCCCGCTCGGCCACGACCACGCCAGCGTCAGCCTGTCGGACCTGCACACCCCCTGGCCGGCGATCGAGGCCCGCATCCGGGCGGTCGCCGAGGCCGATCTGGTCGTGACCTTCTACAACCCGCGCAGCCGCGGGCGCGACTGGCAGCTTCCCAAGGCCGTCGCGATGCTGCTCGAGCACCGCCCGGCGAGCACCCCGGTCGGCATCGTCACCGACGCCTCGCGGCCGAGGGAGACGGTCGTGCTCACCACCCTGGGCGAGCTGGACGCCACGCAGGTGACGATGTTCGCGTGCGTCGTCGTCGGGTCGTCCCAGAGCACCGTCGTCAGCGGCCGGATGGTCACCCCGCGCGGCTACCGGTGGCACGAGTCGCCGTGACGTACGTCTTCACCGCCGACTGCACCGCCTGCGGCGCCTGCCTGCTGACGTGCCCCGAGCACGCCATCGCGGTCGGCCTGCCGCTGCTGGTGCGGGAGGACCGGTGCACCTCGTGCGGCGAGTGCGTCGAGGTCTGCCCCGCCGACGCCGTCCTGGAGCTGGCATGAACCCCGGCACCGTCGCCCTGGTCGGGGCCGGCCCCGGCGACCCGGGGCTGCTGACGCTCCGCGCCGCCGAGCTGCTCGCGCAGGCCGACGTGGTCCTGGTGGACCGGCTCGTCCACCCGGACGTGCTGTCGCACTGCCGCGACGACGTCGAGGTCGTCGACGTCGGCAAGACCAGCTGGACCGGGACGGCTCCGCGCCAGGAGGAGATCAACGCCCAGCTGGTCGAGCACGCGCGGGCCGGCAAGCGGGTGGTGCGGCTCAAGGGCGGCGACCCGTTCGTCTTCGGACGGGGTTCCGAGGAGGCCGAAGCGCTGGTGGCGCAGGGGATCCCGTTCGTCGTGGTCCCCGGCATCTCGTCCGCCCTGGCGGCGCCCGCCTACGCGGGCATCCCGGTCACCGCCCGCGGCTACACGCAGGACGTCTGCGTCGTCACGGGCCACCTCGATCCCGACGACCCGGCCAGCCGGGTCCGCTGGCAGGCCCTCGCGCAGGGTCCCGGCACCCTGGTGGTGCTCATGGGCCACGACCGGCTGCCCCTGCTCACGGCCTGCCTGGTCCGCTGGGGCCGGCCGGCGGACACCCCTGCGGCCTGCATCCAGCAGGGCACGACCGAGGACCAGCGCGTCGTCGTCAGCACCCTCGAGCACCTGGCCCGCGACGTCGCCGAGGCAGGCCTGCGGGCCCCGGTCGCGACCGTCGTGGGCGAGGTCGTCCGACTCCGAGAGACCCTGAGGTGGTTCGACTGACCAGGACCTTCGTGCACCCCATCGAGCAGGAGTCGTTCGCGATCCTGCGCAGCCGGGTCGACCTGTCGCACCTCGCGCCGCTGTCGCGGGCGGTCGTCGAGCGGGTGGTGCACTCCAGCGCCGACCTCGACTACGTCGACGACCTGGTGCTCGACGAGGCGTCGCTGCGCCGCGGCCGGGACGCCCTGGCCGCCGGTGCCCGCGTGGTGGCCGACGTGCAGATGGTCGCGGCCGGCATCACCACGGTCGACGCCCTGTGCCGGGTGCGCGAGGCGACGGCGGTCGACGGCCTGACCCGCAGCGCCGTGGCCGTCCGCATGGCGTTCGACGAGGTGGGCCCGGGCGCGGTCTGGGTCGTCGGCTGCGCCCCCACGGCGCTGTTCGAGCTGATCGACCTCGGCGTCGACCCGGCGCTGGTCGTCGGGCTGCCGGTCGGCTTCGTCGGCGCGGCCGAGAGCAAGGCCGCGCTCCGGGAGAGCGGGCTGCCCGCCGTGTCGAACGTCAGCGAGAAGGGCGGCTCCGCCGTCGCTTCCGCGGCCCTGAACGCCCTGCTGTACAGCCCTGTCGAGGAGACGTCATGAGGCCCGCGCTGCTCGTCATCGGACACGGCACCAAGAGCGAGGCCGGGTGCGCGGAGTTCGCGGCGCTCGTCGACCGGGTCCAGCTGCGCGTGCCCTACGCCGACGTGCAGGGGGGCTTCCTCGAGCTCGCGCCACCGCCGATCCAGGACGCCGTCAACCGGCTGGTCGACGCCGGGCACACGAGCATCGACGTGGTGCCGCTGGTGCTGGTCGCCGCCGGCCACAGCAAGGGCGACATCCCCGCCGCACTGGAGCGCGAGCGGCTGCGCCACCCGGGCCTGGTGTTCCGCTACGGCCGGCCTCTCGGGTCGCACCCCGACCTGCTGTGCGTCGCCGAGGCCAGGCTCGAGGCGCTCGTGCCGCGTGAGCTGTGGGCCGGCACCGCCGTCGTGCTGGTCGGTCGCGGCGCCACCGACCCCGACGCCAACGCCGAGGTCGCCAAGACCGCGCGGCTGCTGCAGGAGGGCCGCGGGATCGGCACCGTCGAGACCGCGTTCATCTCGCTCGCGACGCCGTCCGTGCCGCAGGGGCTCGACCGGGCGGTCGCGCTCGGCTACCGACGCGTCGTCGTCCTGCCCTGGTTCCTGTTCGCCGGGGTGCTGCCCGACCGGATCACCGCCCAGACCGGCGAATGGGCCGCGCAGCACCCGGACGTCGAGGTCCTCGAGGCCGGGCTGATCGGTCCCGGTGAGGAGCTGGCCGGCGTCGTCGTCGAGCGCTGGACCGAGATCGGCGGTGGCGACCTGCGGATGAACTGCGACACCTGCGCCTACCGGGTCGCGCTGCCCGGCTTCGAGGACAAGCTCGGCGCACCGCAGACGCCGCACGACCACCCCGACGACCCGGCCGACCCCCACGGCCACGGCCATGCCCACGGGCACGCGCACTGACGTGACGCCGCCTGACCTGCCCTGGCACGACCTGCACCACCACGGGGACGTCGAGGCGACCCCGGGGCTGCTCGACCTCGCCGTCAACGTGCGCGGCACCGAGCCCCCCGCCTGGCTCCGGGGTCGCCTCGAGCGGGGCCTGTCCGGGCTCGGGGCCTACCCGGACCAGCGCAGCGCCGTCCGGGCCGTCACGCGTCGCCACGGCAGGGAGGCCGCCGAAGTCCTGCTCACTGCGGGCGGGGCCGAGGCCTTCGTGCTGCTGGCCAGGGCGCTGCAGCCGCAGCACGCCGTCTGCGTGCACCCGAGCTTCACCGAGCCCGAGGCCGCCCTGCTCGCGGCCGGCCACGTGGTGCACCGGCTCGTGCTCGAGCCGCCGTACGTCCTGCGCCCCGAGGACGTCCCGGACGCGGCCGACCTCGTCGTGCTGGGGAACCCGACCAACCCGACGGG
The DNA here is from genome assembly GCA_025966005.1 of Frankiales bacterium. GTDB lineage: Bacteria > Actinomycetota > Actinomycetes > Mycobacteriales > SCTD01 > SCTD01. The sequence continues at coordinate 7,513 of JAOPVV010000014.1, read as the reverse complement.
CGTCGTGCACGAGGACGTCGAGCGGCTGTGCCGCCCGGGTCGCGTCGTGGTGGTCGACGAGGCGTTCTCCGACACCGTCCCGGGCGAGCCGCACAGCCTGGCGGCGCGTGCCGACCTGCCCGGGCTGGTCGTGGTGCGGAGCCTGACCAAGACGTGGGCGCTGGCCGGCCTGCGGGTCGGCTACCTGCTGGCGCCGGCGGACCTGGTCGAGCGGCTGCGGGCCGCCCAGCCGCTGTGGGCGGTGTCGTCGCTCGCCCTGGTCGCGCTCGAGACCTGCCTGGCCCGCGGGCCGGTGAGCGCCGCCGACAAGGAGTCGCGGGTGGTCGACGCAGAGCGCGGGCGGCTCGAGCAGGCGCTGACCGAGGTGGGCGTCGAGGTCAGCCCCGGCTCGCGGTCGTCCTACCTGCTGTGCCGGGTCCGGGGGCGCCCGGACGTGCGAGAAGGCCTGCGCGGCAAGGGGATCGCCGTTCGCCGGGGTGACACGTTCCCGGGGCTGACGGACGAGCACTGGCGCACGGCCGTCCGCGGACCGCAGGAGTCCGAGCGGCTGGTCAGCGCGCTGCGCGAGCTGCTCGGGTGAACGCGCGGGGCGACAGGCCCTTCCAGCGCGTGAAGGCGTGCGTGAAGCTGGCCGTCTCGGCGTAGCCCAGCCGCCGCGCGACCTGCTCGACGCTGAGCCCGCCGGTCTGCAGCAGCTCCTCGGCCAGGGCCTCCCGCACCTCGTCGGCCAGCGCCCGGTAGGACGTCCCCTCCTCGTCGAGGCGCCGGCGCAGGGTGCGCTCGGACACCGCGAGCGCCGCGGCCACGTCGACCAGCGACGGCATCGCGCCGGGCGTGGCCGTCAGCAGGTCGCGGACCTGCCCCGCGCTGCCGCCGCGGGCCCGCCGGCGCTCAACCAGCGCCCGGCACTGGGCCTCGGTCATCGCGGCGGTCAGCTCGTCGGCCTGGGGGAGCGCTAGCTCGAGCGACGCCACGTCGAGCGCCGCGAGGTGCCGGTCGGCGCCGAAGACCGGGTCGACGCCGAACACCTGCCGGAGGCGACCGGCGTCCAGCGGCGCCGGCAGCGCGAACGACACCCGGCGCACCGGCAGGCTGCCGGCGGTGAGCTCGCTGACGATCGTCCGCATCCCCACCAGGTCGCGCAGCACGACGAAGTCCCGGACGTCGGTCGGCAGGTGGTCGGCTTCCAGCACCAGGCGCAGCTCGACGTCGTCCTCCTCCACGACCAGGCGGCAGAAGGTGAACGACAGGTCGACGAAGCCGAACCCGACCTCGAGCGCGCTGCGCACGGTCGGGCTGCTGGCGAGGGCGAACCCCCAGATGCCGTAGGTGGTCAGGTGGTAGCGGGTGCCGGCCTCCACCGCGAGGCCCGGGTCGTCGACCAGGGCGACGAGCCGGCTGATGACGGAGAGCTCGACGGAGCCGTCGACCTCCGCGCCCGGCCGGCGCAGGTCGTCGAGCGACAGGCCCGTACCGGCCAGCAGCTGCTGCTCGGCCAGGCCCCGCTCCAGCCCGAGCCGGACGAGCAGCAGCGCGCTGGCGGCGCTGCGGGAGGGGGGCACCCCACCAGTGTGGCCGGAAAGGTCAAGTACGTGGCCAGCAGGGACGTGGTCCGGGTCAGGTGGCGCTCCTACGGTTCGCGGCGTGACCAGCATCGCGATCATCGGCAGCGGCTTCAGCGGCATCGGGGCGGCCGTCCGGCTCCTCCAGGACGGCGAGCGCGACCTCGTCGTGTTCGAGCGCGGCGACGACGTCGGGGGAGTGTGGCGCGACAACCGCTACCCCGGCGCGGCGTGCGACGTCCCGAGCCACCTCTACTCGTTCTCGTGGGCGCCGGACGGGCGCTGGTCGCGGCGCTTCGCCGTGCAGTCGGAGATCCACGACTACCTGTGTCGGGTGGCCCGCGACCACGGCGTCCTGCCCTACGTCCGGCTGCGCACCGAGGTGCTCACCGCGGACTGGGACGGCGCCCGCTGGCAGCTCGCCCTGTCCGACGGCACCACCCACGGGGCCGACGTCGTCATCGCCGCCTGCGGGCAGCTCAGCCGGCCCAGCCGCCCGGACGTCCCCGGCCTCGACTCGTTCGCCGGCACCACGTTCCACTCGGCGGAGTGGGACCACGAGCACGACCTGACGGGACGACGCGTCGCCGTCCTCGGCACCGGCGCCAGCGCAATCCAGTTCGTCCCCGAGATCGCCACCCAGGTAGCGGCTCTCACCGTCTTCCAGCGCTCGGCGCCGTACGTCATCGCCAAGCCCGACCGGGCGTACGGCCCGGCCACCAAGGCACTGCTGCAGAAGGCCCCGGTCGTGCTCACCGCCGACCGGCTGCGCACCTACCTGTGGTGCGAGGCCCGCAGCCTCGGCTTCAACACCGAACCCCGCCTCATGCGGGTGCTCGAGGCCAGGTTCCGGCGCTCCCTGCGCCGGCAGGTGGCCGACTCGGCGCTGCGGGCCAGGCTCACGCCGTCCGACCCGATGGGCTGCAAGCGGATCCTGCAGTCGAACGACTGGTACGCCGCGCTCGTGCAGCCGCACGTCGAGGTCGTCACCGACGCCGTCACCGCCGTCGTCCCGGAGGGCGTGGTGACCGCCGACGGACGCACCCACGAGGTCGACACCCTGGTGCTCGGGACCGGCTTCGCCGCCACCGAGCTGCTGCTGCCGATGCAGGTCACCGGGCGCGACGGGCTACGGCTCTGCGAGGTCTGGGCCGACGGCGCGGAGGCGCACCTGGGCACCACCGTGACGGGCTTCCCGAACCTGTTCCTCATGTACGGCCCCAACACCAACCTCGGCCACAACTCGATCATCCTCATGCTCGAGAGCCAGATCGCCTACGTCGCCGACGCGGTGCGGGTCCTGCGCGAGGGCGCCGCGGTGCTCGAGGTCCGGCACGACGTCCAGCAGCGGTTCAACGACGAGCTGCAGGACCGGCTGTCGGGCACCGTGTTCGCCGGCGGCTGCCGCAGCTGGTACCTCACGGCCAGCGGCCGCAACACCCAGAACTGGCCGGGCACCACCGCCGACTTCCGGCGCCGCACCCGCCGGGTGCGGCTCGCGGACTTCCGGGTCACCCCGCAGCGCGAGCAGGTGGACGCGTGAGGCTGCCGCTCCCGGTCGTGCGCGGCGTGGTCCGCACCCTGGTGCGACCGGCGCTCGGCCCGCCCGTGCCGCTGGCCGCCCAGCGGCTCTGGATGGTGCTGCTCTCGCAGCCGCTGCTCCCGACCGGCACCCGGGTCGAGAAGACCGTGCTGGGCGGGCGTCCCGCCGAGACGGTCACCGGCCCGGGCGCGACCGGCAGCGGTTCCGTCCTGCTCCTGCACGGCGGGGCGTTCATCACCTGCTCGCCGCGGACCCACCGCGTGCTGGCCGCGCACCTGTCCGCCGCCGCCGGCGTCCCCGTCCACGTCCTGGACTACCGACTGGCACCCGAGCACCCGTTCCCGGCGCCCGTGCAGGACGCCGTCCGCGCCTACGACGAGCTGGCCGCGACCGGGCCGGTCGTGGTGTTCGGCGACTCCGCCGGCGGCTGCCTGGCGCTGCTGCTGGCGCGCGAGCGGACCCCCCGCGCCCTCGCCCTGGTGTCGCCGCTGACCGACCTGACCCGCGGCCTGTCCAGCGAGTGGACGGGCGAGGACGTCCTGGTGCGCCGCGACTGGGCCCGACAAGGGTGCGAGGCCTTCGCCGGAGGCGCCGACCTGCGGGCACTGTCGCCGCGGTTCGACGACCTCACCCGGCTCCCACCGACGCTGGTGCACGTCTCGCAGCACGAGCGGCTCCGGCCCGAGGGCGAGGAGCTGGTCGAGCGGGCCCGCGCGGCCGGGGTCGCCGTCGAGCTGGTCGAGCTCCCCGGTGTCTGGCACGACGTCCACCTGTTCGCCCACCTGCTCGGCGAGGCCGCCGACGCGTCCGCCGCGATGGGCCGCTGGATCGGCGCCCGCCTGGCCCCCGCGGCGCCGTAGGCGGACAGCAGGCGCGGGGCGCATGCCCGCCCTGCCTCGCTCACGATCGCGGGGGCGCCGCAGCCCTGCCGGCGGCCTGCCCCGCGAGCGTGCGGACGGCGGGCGAGTCGTGAGCGCCGCGCACGCGGAGGGCGCCACCACCTCGCGGGGGAGGCGCTGGCGTGCCCCGCGAACGTGCGTGGCGGCCCGCACGGCGGGGGGCAGGGCGGTCGGGGGGCAGGGGGACAGGCGGGCGCGCCGGCGCTGGGAGCCTCCTGCGGTCAGACCAGCCGCACCTTCTCGTCGCCGACGCCGACGACGTCGCCCTTCTTGAGCTGACGCCCCCGCCGCGTCTCCAGCCGCCCGCCGACCGTGACCACCCCGGTCTCGAGCAGCGGGCGCACGTCGGAGCCCACGTCGACCAGCCCGGCCAGCTTCAGCAGCTGGCCCAGTCGGATGCCGTCGTCCCGGATCTCCACCTCGCGCACGCCGCCCATCGTGCCAGCGGTACGGTTCCGGCGTTCCACCCCCTCCGTCGGGGAAGTCCGGTGAGAGCCCGGTGCAGGTGCGCTACTGACGTCTCCCGTCCGCGAGGACAGGGAGCGAGCCAGATCGCCGACGGCAGGGTCTCGCCCCCTCCGCCGACGAGGAAGACCGGTCACCGATGCTCGAGAACCTGCCTGACGCCGTCCCCCTGGCCCTGGCGGGCACCAGCTTCGTGCTGGGCGCCCGGCACGGGCTGGACTGGGACCACATCGCCGCCATCACCGACCTCAGCGCTCCCCGCAAGGGCGAGTCCGGCGCCCGCCAGGGCAAGCGCGGGATGGCGCTGTCGTTCTGGTACTGCACGGGCCACGGCCTGGTCCTCGCCGTGTTCGGCGCACTGATCCTGCTGCTGGGCATCGGTCTGCCGCGCGGGATGGACGCGTTCTTCGAGTACTTCGTCGGCCTGACGCTCGTGACGCTCGGCGGGGTCGTGCTCTACCAGCTGGGCCGGTACCGCAGCGACTACCGCTACACCGGCCGCATCAGCCTCGTCGTCGGCGCGCTGCGCAGGGGATGGGCCCGGGCCCGCCGCCGCGAGGTCCCCGTCGACACCCTCGACGTCGACCGGCGCGGCGCGTTCCTCGTCGGCATCCTGCACGGCACGGGCGCCGAGACCCCCACCCAGGTCGTGCTGTTCGCCAGCGCCGCGGCCGCCGGCACCGGGGCGGCCGTGCTCATCCTCAGCGCCTTCGTCGCCGGTCTGGTCCTGGCCGACCTGGGCATCGCCGCCGCCTGGGTCAGCGGTCTGCTCGGCAGCCGCCGCACCCCGCGGGTGCAGATGGCCCTCGGGGCCTTCACCGGGCTGGCCTCGCTCACGCTCGGCCTGCTGATCCTCACCGGCTACAGCGGGATCGTGCCGCCGCTGGTCACCGAGTAGCCAGCGCCCTCAGCTCCGGCGGCTGCGCGGCGCCGCGGTGAGGTGCACCCGCTCGCCCTGCGGGCCGAACAGCGGGCAGCCGTCGGGGACGGGCAGCGGTCTGTCCGGACGGGCCCCGGTCCACTAGGGTTCGCACTGACCCGCGGGAGCCTCACGATCCGAGGCTGAGAGGGCGGCAGGACCGGCCGCTGACCGTTCGCACCTGATCCGGCCCACCCGAGCGGTGGAGCACCGGCGTAGGGAGGAACCCCTCATGACCGCTGTCGAAGACGCCCCCACCCTGACCACGTCGGACGGGCCGGGGACGTCGTTCCCCGGCTCCCGCAAGACCTACCTGCCGGGCAGCCGCCCGGACATGCGCATCCCGATGAGGGAGGTCGTGCTGTCGACCGGCGACAGCGTCGTGCTCTACGACACCAGCGGGCCGTACACCGACGAGACGCTGCGTACCGATGTGCGCCTGGGCCTGCCGGCGCTGCGCAGGGAGTGGATCGCCGAGCGCGGCGACACCGAGAGCTACCAGGGCCGCCCGGTGCAGCCGGTCGACAACGGGCTCAAGGCCCACGACCACCGGGCGGGGGGTGGGAGTGAGCACCGCAACCTGGACTCCGTCTTCGAGCAGGCCGGCCGCAGGCCGCGCCGCGCGCTGCCCGGCAAGACCGTGACGCAGCTGGCCTACGCCCGCGCCGGCGTGATCACGCCCGAGGTGGAGTTCGTCGCGCTGCGCGAGGGTCTCGCGCCGGAGTTCGTCCGCGACGAGGTGGCGCGCGGCCGCGCCGTCGTCCCGGTGAACGTGAACCACCCCGAGGTCGAGCCGATGGCGATCGGTCGCGGCTTCCTCGTCAAGATCAACGCCAACATCGGCAACAGCGCCGTCGCGTCCTCGATCGAGGAGGAGGTCGACAAGATGGTGTGGGCGACCCGGTGGGGCGCCGACACCGTGATGGACCTGTCGACCGGGCGCAACATCCACACCACCCGGGAGTGGATCCTGCGCAACAGCGCGGTCCCGATCGGCACCGTCCCGATCTACCAGGCGCTCGAGAAGGTGAACGGCAAGGCCGAGGACCTCACCTGGGAGGTCTACCGCGACACGCTCATCGAGCAGTTCGAGCAGGGCGTCGACTACGTGACCGTGCACGCCGGTGTGCTGCTGCGCTACGTGCCGATGGCCGCGACCCGCAAGACCGGCATCGTCAGCCGCGGCGGCTCGATCATGGCCGCCTGGTGCCTCGCGCACCACGAGGAGAACTTCCTCTACACGCACTTCCGCGAGATGTGCGAGCTGATGGCGCAGTACGACGTGACGTTCTCGCTCGGCGACGGGCTGCGTCCCGGCTGCATCGCCGACGCCAACGACGAGGCCCAGTTCAGCGAGCTGCGGACGCTCGGCGAGCTGACGCAGATCGCCTGGGAGTACGACGTCCAGGTGATGGTCGAGGGCCCGGGGCACGTGCCGATGAACAAGATCAAGGAGAACATGGACCTCCAGCTGGAGGTCTGCCACGAGGCGCCGTTCTACACGCTCGGCCCGCTGACCACCGACATCGCGCCGGGCTACGACCACATCACCAGCGCGATCGGCGCAGCGATGATCGGCTGGTACGGCACGGCGATGCTCTGCTACGTCACGCCCAAGGAGCACCTGGGCCTGCCGGACCGCGACGACGTCAAGGACGGCGTCATCACCTACAAGATCGCCGCCCACGCCGCCGACCTGGCCAAGGGCCACCCGGGCGCGCAGGCCTGGGACGACGCGCTGTCCGACGCCCGGTTCGAGTTCCGGTGGGAGGACCAGTTCAACCTCTCGCTCGACCCCACGACGGCCCGCGACTTCCACGACGAGACGCTGCCGGCCGGCGCCGCCAAGACGGCCCACTTCTGCTCGATGTGCGGTCCGCACTTCTGCTCCATGCGGATCAGCCAGGACGTCCGGAAGTACGCCGCCGAGCGGGGCGTCGACGACGCCGAGGCCCTGCGCCTCGGGATGCGGGAGAAGTCGGCCGAGTTCAGCGAGCTGGGCGGACGGGTCTACCTGCCGGTCGTCGACTGACGGGAGGGGGTTGCGGCGGGGCCAGACGTCCGTACGTCCGGTTCGTCCCCGCTCGAGACCGGGAAGGAAGCGTGGTGTCCGCACCTCGGACCG
>JAOPVV010000451.1 GCA_025966005.1 Frankiales bacterium | reverse complement strand
GCGAGGACGCCTACGAGAAGGAGAGCCCGCGCGCGGGTGAGGCCGACTTCATCGTCGCCAAGCACCGCAACGGCCCGACGGCCACCATCACCGTGGCGTTCCAGGGTCACTACTCGCGCTTCGTCGATATGAACCCGGGCTGATAGACGTTTGTCGGAAGGTGTCAAGCCGCTTGAGACAGTCGGCGGTCATTTGCTTTGTATGAGGGCCTCTCTGCTGGGTTGGTTGATCCAGGCGGAGACCGGGGGCTGGGGCGGCTCTGGTCGGCGGTGCCGGAATCGGGCGGGGTTCGCGGCGTATGCGGCGTGCAGGGTCGCGCGGCGCTGCTGTCGGACCTCGACCGCGGTGCCGTGGTGGACCGAGGCGGGGGTGTGCAGGCCGATGCCGCTGTGCCGGTGCTCGTGGTTGTAGTAGCCGAAGAACGCCTCGCAGAACGCCCGGGCGTCGGGCAGGGACCCGAAGTTGCCGGGGAACGCGGGGGCGTACTTCAGGGTCTTGAACGCGGCCTCGTTGAACGGGTTGTCGTTGGACACGTGCGGGCGGCTGTGGCTGCGCGCGACGCCGAGGTCGACGAGCAGCTGCGCGACGTGCTTGGAGGTCATGGACGTCCCGCGGTCGGCGTGCAGGCTGGCCGGCGGGCCGTGGACCATCGCGGCGGTGGCGATGAGCTCGACCGCGATGGCGCTGTCCTCGCGGGCCGCGACGGTCCAGCCGACGACGTAGCGGCTGTAGATGTCGAGAATGACGTAGAGGTCGTAGTAGACGCCGCGCTGCGGTCCGCGGAGCTTGGTGATGTCCCAGGACCACACGTCACCGGGCTTGGTGGCCATCAGCTCGGGGCGGGCCCGGGCCGGGTGGGTGGCTTGCTCACGGCGGTCCCCGGCCGCGCCGATCAGGCGTAGCAGCCGGTGCATCGTGCTCATCGAGCCCAGGTAGACGCCCTCATCGAGCAGGGTCGCCCAGGTCTGCGCGACGGACTTGTCGCAGAACCGGTCGCTGGTCAGCACGCTGATGATCTCGTCCTGCTCCGCCGTTGTGAGGGCGTTCGACGGGGACGCGCGCGCCGCCCGCTGAGCCGGCACGACCGGCAGCGGCGCCCGGTCGCGGTAGTGACTGGCCCGCGGCTTGCCCAGCAGCGCGCACGCCACCGACGTGCTGGTCAGGCCGGCGAGCAGCAGCACCGTCTCGCTGATCACGGCTTCGACCGCGGCTCGGTGTCCGCGCTCTCGGAGAGCATCTCCAAGAGCGCGTGTGCTTTTCCCATGATCTCCAGCGCTGCCTTGGTCTTGGCCAACTCGCGCTCAGCCCGCTCGGCCCGGGCCCGCAGCTTGGCGTTCTCCAGCTCCTCAGTGCTCTTGCGGGTCGGCTTGCCCGCCGCCGGCGGCGGGGTCAGGCCGGCCAGGGCGCCGCTGTCGCGGGCCTTGCGCCACTCGGACAGGTGCGAGGAGTACAGGCCCTCACGGCGCAGCAGCACCCCACGAGCCTCGGGGTCGGCCGCGTCGTACTCGGTCAGGATGTCGAACTTGTACTTCGCGGTAAACGACCGGCGCTTGGGCCGGTCCGAACGAGGGCTCATCGGCTCATCCTCGAGCAGATCAGCAGTAGTAAGCGTCAAGGTCATCAAGCCTGTCTCGCCCTGTGCGGGGAGGGAAAAGATCTACCGACGGTGTCTCAACTCAGCCTGACGCACAGGGGACCTGCGCGACGTGCAGATCGCAGCACGGCACGCCGACCCTCGGACGACGATGCGCTACGACCGAGCCCGCAAGAACCTCGCCGGCACCCGAACTACATCCTCGCGGCCTACATGGCCTCAGGCACTTGAGGTTGCCGTACTGAGCGCACCGGGGCGGGTGCGGTCACCTACGCGGCCACTCGGCAAGGTCCGGCCCGTACCTGATCCCAGAACGCGCGGCGCCGTAGGCGTTCACGGGTGCAGGTGCTTCGCGGAAGGGCTGATGGCCGAACCGTGGAAACGGCCGCGGACCCGACGGCTACTCGTTGAGCGAGCTCTGAACGGGGCGGACCGCGCACTCAGGACCGGCGGTCAGCGGGGCCGTCGCACGTACGGCAGGACGTGCTCGGCGGGCACCGGCCGGCAGATGTGGAACCCCTGGGCGTAGTCGAACTCCAGCCGCCGCAGGTGCGTCAGCTGACCGGCGGTCTCGACTCCCTCGGCGATGATCTCGAGCTCGAGGGAGTGCGCGAGCCGCACCACCGAGTCCACGATCGCGTCGGTCTGGGAATGCTTCCCGAGCTGGGTGGTGAAGGACTGGTCGAGCTTCCGCATCGTCACGGGCAGCTGCTGCAGCCAGGTGAGCGAGGAGAAGCCGGTGCCGAAGTCGTCGAGGGTCACGTGCAGGCCGCGGCGCCGGAGCTCGCGGACGCGCGCCGCCGTGCGGTCCATCGCCACGACGGCCGCCACCTCGGTGATCTCCAGGTTGAGCCTCGCCGGTGGCAGCCCGGCGTCGGCCAGCAGCTCGTCGAGCGCCATCGGCAATGCCGGGTCGTCGAACTGGCGCGGCGAGAAGTTCACGCACACGCCCAGGTCGGCTCCCTCCGCGACCCAGGCGGCGCACTGGTCCAGCGCTGCGCGGACCACCCAGCGGCCGAGGACCAGTGCGACGTCGCCGTCGATCCGGCCGGTGAGGAAGGCGCCGGGGAGCAGCAGGCCGTGCTTAGGGTGCTGCCACCGCAGCAGCGCCTCCACCTCGCGGACCCGGTCCGTCGCCAGGTGCAGCTTGGGCTGGTAGTGCAGGACGAGCTCGCGGTGCTCGAGCGCCCGCGGGAGGTCCGCCGCGAGAGCGTCGGCAGACTCCATCATTCTCGCCACCCTCCTCTCCGCCGGGCAGTCGCGCCAGGGGCACCCCGGCCGATCGCGTGCTCGCGGTGCGACGACGAGGGCCCCACGCGCCGGGCTGTGCGTCTAGGGCACTCCCGCCCGGGGCCAGGGCAGCCCGGCAGACGACTGACTAGGCGCCGATGGGCATCCTGCCCGCGGCCTCGACCTGCCAGATCCCACGCCAGTCGGACAGCGCCAGCGGAAGTCGCACGTCGGCTCGACCATGGCCGAGAGGCTGGCTGCCGTGCAGGGCGAGGAGCCGGGAGGGCACGGGCCGACGTCGAACAGTGGGTGAGCAACTCCGAGCCAGGCATGCGCTGGATGGCGGGGGGTGACGACACACGCCAGAGTGCAGGGGCGACCCCACAGGCCCTCCGCCCGCCGACACCACCACTGACCTGCGACGATGCCGCAATCCCATCAGAAAGCACGTCACAGCCCAGATCAGCCAGGATGATCATCACCCTGGCTGACCTGGGAAGAGAGGATTTACACACGTTTACGGGCTGAGGACTGCTGCTGCCCGCCGACCCACCGGGCCGTACTGACCGGCTGCGGCCTCCCGGGTGGGCTGACGACCCGTCGATGGCCGTCACGTCTCGAGGATCGAACCACGGTGCCGCGCGCAGAGGGACCGGGTTGCCCCTGGGGCGCCGGCTCAGCCCGCCGGCAGGCAGGCGGAGTCGCGCGCAGAGAAGTCCGGGCTGTAGCTGTTGAGGCACGTCGCGTCACCGCTGACCGGCCCGTCCAGCAGGGACCCCGCCAGCCTGGTGCTGCCGGACTCGATGCCCGCGCTGTACGTGCTGCCCGTCACCGAGGAGTCCGCACGGTGGTGGTGCCGGACTGGCGCGTCAGGACGCCGTAGCCGGCGTCCACCGACGTGCCACGAGCGTCGACGCCCACGAGGTGCACGGTCGCGCCGTAGCCGACCACCCCGGCCGCGAGGTCGCCGGCGGCGCCCATGGTGCCCCCCGACCGTGACCACGCTCTGGTAGCTGTGGATCTCCGCGGCGGTGCTCCCGCCGGAGGCTCGTGCCACGGTGCCGGTCATCGTCACGTCCGAGCTGTCGTCGAGCACGCCGATCGCGGTCCCCGAGGCGCTGGCAGTCGCGGTCACCTGGTCCATGGTCGGGCTCGAGCCGCCGTCGTTGCCCACGCCGACCGCGGTGCTGCTGCTCCCGCTGGTCACGGCTGTCGCGACGGCCCGCGTCATGGTCGGGGCCGACGAGGCGTTGAGGACCGCGGTCGCCGCGGAATCGACCCCCGTCGCGCCGCCGACCTGCGCGGTCACGTCCGTCATCCGCACCGAGGAGTCCTGGTTGGACACGCCCCGGACGTCCCACAGGGGATCGGTCCCGGTGGCCGTGGCGGTGACGTGCAGCAGCGAGAACGAGCCGCCACGATGCTGCTGGTCGCGATCGCGGTCGGGCTGAGCCCGACGGCTCGGACGGTGAGGCCACGCACCTCGCCCGTCACGGCGTCGGCGGAGAGCGCCGTGACGTTCTCGCAGGTGCAGTCCAGGGTGGTGACGCCCTCGCCGGAGCCCTCCAGGTCATGGTCCTTCATGACCAGCGTGGTGCTCGGCGGGTACCGGCCGGGAGCGACGCGGATGAGGTAGGGGCTCTCGGGTCCGGCGTCGGTGATCGAGGTCAGGGCCGCCTGGACCGAGATGGGTCGCCGCCCTCGGCGGCGACCCACACCACCCGGGCCGGGTCCGCACCGGCAGGGCCCTCGGGTCCGGGCAGCCCGGGCCCCCCGTCGCCGCCGGCCGCGCCATCGGTCCCGTCCACCCCGCCGGTCCCGTCCACCCCGCCGGTCCCGTCTGCGCCTCCGCGAGCAGGACCTCGAGCTCGTCGCTCACGAGGCGGAGCGGGGGTCGACCAGCACCTTGACGTCGTCGGACGGCCCGGCCGCCAGCCCGGCGAGCGCCTGCTCCAGCTCGCCGAGGCCGATGGTGCGGGTGTGCAGGGGGGCGGCCCTGACCCGGCCGTCGGCCAGGAAGCCCATGCTGCGCCGGACGTCGTCGTGCGTGAACGCGTTCGACGCGACCAGGCTCAGCTCCTTGGCGAGCCAGCGGGCGCCGTCGATCTGCGCCGGCTCGGCGAGGAAGCTGAGCAGGCTGACGGTGCCGCCGGCGCGGGTGAGGTCGGCGGCGGTCTGCAGCAGACGGGGGACGCCCGTGCACTCGATGACGACGTCGGCACCGAGACCGCCGGTCGCGTCGTGGACGAGGTCGGCGGCCTCGGCGGGCTCGAACGCCCTGGCGGCGCCGAGCTCCAGCGCGAGGTCGCGGCGTCCCTGGGACGGCTCGACGACCAGCACCTGGCCCGCGCCCGCGGCGTGGGCGAACTGCTGGGCGAGCAGGCCGATCGGCCCGGCGCCCTGCACGACGACGGTGTCACCGGGCCGCAGACGACTGCGCCGCACGCCGTGGAACGCCACGGTCGCCGGCTCGACCTGGGCCGCTTCCTCGTCGGTGAGGTCCGGGTGGGCCGGCAGGAGCCGACCCGCCGCGACGGTGATGCTGCGGGCGAAGCCGCCGTGCGGTGGTGCCAGCGGGTCTCGTCCGCGGGCGACCATCGAGGCGGTGCGGCAGTGCTCGGTCAGACCGCGCAGGCACTCGGGGCAGTGTCCGCAGGGTGGCACGACGCTGACGACGACGCGCTCGCCCTCCTGCAGCCCGACGACGTCCTTGCCGAGATCGGCCACCGTGCCGACCCACTCGTGACCGCAGACCGCCGGGCTGTGAAGGTGCCCGCTGCGGAACGAGGCGATGTCGGTCCCGCAGATCCCGCACAGCGCGATGTCGACCGTGACGAGGCCGGGGCCGGGCGGGTGCTGGGGGAACTCCCGCAGCTCGAGGGTCTGCGTGCCCGTGATCAGTGCGGCGATGACGTCGGGCACGGTGGTCTCCTCGGTGGCTGTCCCTGCGGGTCTGCGGTCACCGGCCGGTCGGGGACCAGCCGGCCATCACCTGCCGCTCGCGGGCGAGGCGCGCGTCCAGCAGTCGCTCGCCCTGCTCGCGCAGCGCGTCGAGCCCCTCGTCGACCGTGACCTCGAGCGCCGCGGCGAACAGCTCGCTGGCCCGCCGGTAGCGATCGGAGACCACGACCAGGTGCAGGTGGTCGGTGTGCGCGGTCGACAGCCCGTGCAGGCCGCTGCTGAGCTCGGGCCGCGACGAGGCGGCGGCCACCTCGTGCACGTACGCCGTCAGCGCGGTGATCTCGTCCCGCATCCACTGGATCTCGTGCGCGCTGCGCACCGCGGTGTTGCGCAGCACCTGCTCGACCATCGCGGTCCGCACGATCGCCGTGTGGTCGGTGAGCGCGGGCAGCACGCCCTCCCGGAGCTCGCGGGCGCAGTCGAGCAGCAGCTGCTCCGTGGTGGGGTGGACGATCATCGGTTGTCCCTCCCTGCTGGTGCGGACGCCCGCTGCGTCCAACCGGGACCCGGGCTGGTGCTGAGCTCGCGCGCGATCCTGACGTAGTTCTCGTACTGCATCGAGATCGCGTTCACGAGGTACGTCGCCATGACGCCGGGTGCGCGGCCCCGGGCGACGGCGTCGGCGCCGTGGATCTCCTGTGCGAACAGCCGCGCCATGCCGAGGACGAGGAAGTACTGCGCGACCTGCGGGTTGAGCTGCTCCTCGGTCATCCCGGTGAGCTCGCGGTACCGCGCCAGGAAGGCCTCCGGGTCGCAGGTGTAGAGGTTCGGCAGGATCGGCATCTGCACGTAGTAGCCGAGGTCCTCGCGGGGGTCCCCGATCCGTCCGAACTCCCAGTCGATGACGACCGGACCGGCGTCGCCGAGCAGCACGTTGCCCGGCTGGCAGTCGCCGTGCACCAGGGTCAGGGGGACCGGCGGTGGCCGCAGCCGTCGCAGCTGCGCGACCGTGTACCGGATCGCGGGGCTGGAGTCGGCGGTCGCCTCGGCCACCTCGCTCAGGACGTCGAACAGGCTGTCGACGTAGCTGTCCCAGTCCGCGGGTCGCGACAGCCGGGCGGGCAGGTCGGCCAGCGGCGTGCGGTGGATGTCGACGACGACGTCGACGAAGCGGCGCTGCACCGCCCCGAGGTCGCCCTCGAGCTCCGCGTCCCGCGCGAGGTCCTGCAGCGTCCGGCTGGCCTCGTAGTACTCCGAGACGATCGTCTTGCAGCCGAAGTAGGCACCGGTCGCGTCGTACCAGCGGGCCGCCGGCACCTGCACCGGTCCGGTCGCGACCAGCGCCTGCAGCAGCTCCCACTCGTCGTCCCGGTCGCTCTGGAACACGCCGCTGCCGGGCGGCGGGTCGCTGCGCAGGACCAGTCGCTGCTGCCGCCCGTCCCTCCAGGTCACCTCGCCGATCGCCGTGTCACGGCTGTAGCCGCCGGTGAGGGGCGTCACCGCGGTGACCCGCACACCGCCGGACGGCTCGACCGCGTCGAGGAACCGCTGCAGTGCGCCGGCGTCGACCTGCGCCTGGGCCGCCGTCATGCGGGCTGCTCCACCAGCGCGGCCGCCGCGGCCGAGGCCCCCGCGATGCGGCCGAACGTCACGCAGTTGGCGTATGAGTTGCCGCTGCCGACGTAGCGGGGACCGACGACGCCACCGGCGCTCTCGCCCGCGGCGTACAGGCCGCGCAGCGGGTGCCCGCTCTCGTCGAGGACCTGCGCGGCAGGGTCGATCCTCAGCCCGCAGGCGGTGAAGCAGACGGTCGCCGGCCGGATCTCGGCGCCGTAGAACGGACCGGCCGCGATCGGCTGGAGGAACTTCGGGTCCTTGAGGTAGTCGAGGTCCTCGCCCGCGTCGACCGAGGCGTTGACGCGCGCGACCGAGGCCTGCAGGTGGGCCGGCGGCAGGCCGAACGACGCCGCCAGGTCGGCGATCGTGTCGGTCCGGTGCACCTTGCCCGCGGTGACCATCGCCTCAACGATGTCGGTGTTCCAGTGCGGGCTCTGCTTCTTGGTCGACCCCGGGACCTTCTGCTTGTGGCGCGCGACGCCGGCCGCCGTCGCGTCGTCGAGCGCGACCTGGTCGAACACCGCGTAGGCGACGGCGCCCTGCTCCTCGATGAGCCCGTCCATGATCCCGTAGGGCGCCGTCTCGTCGCAGAACCGCCGGCCCTCCCGGTTCACGAGCACGAGCCAGCCGGGCAGGTACGCCTCGTAGATCTTGGCGAAGTCGGCGTGCAGCAGCCGCAGCCCGCGGTCGAAGCCGGTGACCTGCGCGCCGACCTGGGCGGCGAGGTCGAGGTGGTCGCCGCGCGAGCCGTCCGCGCCGATGTACCAGGCCCACCCGGTCGCGGCGGCGGAGGGGAAGAAGCGGGCGAGCTTGTCCGGGTCGTTGCCGAAGCCGCCCGTCGCGAGGACGACGGCCCCGGCGGTGATCGTGTCGTCGCCGACGCCCACCCCGACGACCGCGCCGTCCTCGACGAGCAGCCGGTCGACCCGCCGACCGAGCGCGAACTCGACGCCCTCGCTGCGGCACTGTCGCGCGAGCACGTCGACGACGGCCTGGCCCCGCCCGACGGGGCAGTGCACGCGCGGGACGTGCTCGTCGCCTGCGAAGACGAGCTGGTCGTAGAACTCCACGCCGAGGTCGCCGAGCCACTCGACCGTCGGACCGGCGCGCTCGCACAGCCGGCGCACGACAGCCGACTCGACCTTCCACTGGTTGAGCTGCATGTAGTCGTGGAACAGGCTGTCGGCGTCGTCGTCGATGCCCAGCGCGCGCTGGTAGCGCGTGCCGGCGCCCATCGTCAGGCCGCCGGACAGGCGCGACGACCCACCGACGATGCCCTCGGACTCGGCCACCAGGACGCTGGCGGACGGCCGGGCCTCGCGCGGCCCGAGGGCCGCGGACAACCCAGCCGCGCCGGAGCCCACCACCAGCACGTCGACGTCCCGCTCGGCAGCCATCAGAGGGCTTCCCCGTGCCGGATCGCGTGGTGGCGGTCCCCCGTCGGGCACGTCGGCGCGGTCTCGGCGGTCGGTGCGGTCCCGGTGCTCACCCGAGCACCGAACTACCGATCACTTACTTTAGTCAAGACCCAGTTTCTGAGACGGGGCGTCCCGGCGCGCCGGACGCCGCTGTGCGGACCGGGACGCCGCCGCCCCCGGCGTGGGACAGTCGACGCACCCCTTCCACGTGGACAGGGTGCACGGCTCGGGGCTGGACCGGCGCCGCCGGAGGCCCCGTCGGCCTGGGAGCGCGCGATGAGCAAGGACAAGGGCGGCCGAGCCGCCAAGAAGCCCAAGGCGGACAAGAACGTCAAGACCACCGGGCAGACGCCGGCGGCCGGCAGCGGGGCGGTCAGCGCGACCGCGGCCAAGGGCAAGAAGTAGCCGGAGCACGCACCCCCTCCGGCGGCCGGTGAGCGGGGCACCTCCGGAGCGCAGGCTCGGGAGGTGCCCCGCACCGACGACCACGTCGGGCGGCCGGTCCGTCAGGCGGCTCCCAGCGCGGGACCGGCGGTCGGCCCGGGACCGTCGGCCCCGAGAGTGAACGGGCCCGGCCACGGCGTCGGCTCGGCCCCGTCGTACTGCGCCCGCAGCTGCTCGCCGGCCCAGGTCCCGAAGGCGATGAGCAGGGGTGACCGGGGCAGCGTCAGCAGGTCGCGGTGGCGGCAGAACTCGTCGGTCTCCTCGAGCACGTCGCGGACCTGGTCGAGGATCGCGGGCATCCCGGGGCTCAGCGGCAGGTGGGAGTCGATGCGGTCCAGGCCGCGGTCGAGCGCGGCCTGCCGCTCGTCGTTGGTCGTCTGCAGCAGCCCGCCGAACCGGTCGCGGACCGTCGTCGCCAGCTCGATGAGGCGGCCGGGTGCCTGCCGCTCCAGCTCGCCGGACTGCTCTCCCAGCAGCAGCAGGTGGAACTCGCGCAGCAGCCCGTCGAAGTACTCGTTCTGCTCGGCCCACAGCAGCAGCGGGTAGTCGCGCAGGACGGCGGTCCGGCCGTCCGGGACGTCTGTCGTCACGCCGGAGGACTCTGCCACGCCGGCGCGCGGCTCGCGGCCACGTGCTCCCGGCGCACACCGGCCCGGAGCAGGCAGGCACGATGCACGGGTGCCCCTCGTCCTGCGGCTGCTCGCCGCCGCCGTGCTGCTCGGCTGCCTGGCGTCCTGCGCCGTGGCCACCCGCTGGCTGCTCGACGACCGGGCGCTCGAGCAGCGCGGCAGCGTCACCGAGGGCGTGGTCAGCGAGGTGCGCGAGCGGCTCGGCCGCGACCAGGTGGTCGTCAGCCTCGACCTGCTCGACGGTCGCCCCGTCACCGTCACCAAGGACGGCGCCACCGCCGTCGGCCGGCGACTGCAGGTTGAGTACGACCCGGACGGCGGCGCGCAGGTCGGGCGGGTCGCCGGCAGCGAGCGCGACCGGCGCGACGGACGGCTGCTGCTGGCCGGCTCCGCCGGCGCCCTGGTGCTCGTCGCGACGCTGACGCCGTGGCGGCGCCGGGCCCGGGCCGGCGCCGACCCGGAGTAGTGCTTCCGTCGGAGGGCCCGGCGCAGCGGCCTAGGTGTAACGACCAGGCACGTTGTTGACGGCGTGGTGACTTGATCGCAGGGAGGACCTCCGTGCGGAGTGGCGGTATCTGACATCGCTGCTCAACTCGGAGGTCCTCTGTGTCGCACGCTAACGCCCGGCTGACTGAGTACGGCCGGAACCTGATCGCTGAGCGGGTCCTTGCCGGTCACAAGCCGGGTGAGGTCGCCAAGCAGGCCGGTGTGAGCCGGCAGACGGTCTACAAGTGGGTCCGTCGGTTCCTGTCCGAAGGTCGCGCTGGCCTGGCGGATCGGTCCTCACGCCCGCACACCAGCCCGACCAAGACCAGCCCGAAGGTCGCGGCGCGGATCACCGCTGCCAGGGTCAAGCACTTCGCCGGCCCTGTCGCCTTGTCCGGCCTGTTGAACCTGCCGGCGAGCACGATCGGCGCGGTCCTGCGCCGCGAGCAGATGCCTCCCTTGTGCCACCTGGACCGGGTGACCGGAGAAGTCATCAAGGGGCGCCGCTTCTCCAACGTCCGCTACGAGCATCGCGAACCCGGATCCCTGCTCCACGTGGACGTCAAGAAGCTTGGGAGGATCCCCAAGGGTGGCGGCTGGCGCCTGCATGGCCGCGGCACGGCGACCCCCAGGGGCCGGGGCTCTGGCTGGGACTTCGTGCATGTCGCGGTCGATGACCGCAGCCGCGTCGCCTACGTCGAGGTCCTGGCGGACGAGAAGGGCATCACCTGCGCCGGGTTCCTCTACCGGGCGGCGAAGTGGTTCCACGACGAGCACGGCGTCACGATCCGAAGGGTCCTGACCGACAACGCCAAGAACTACCTGACCTCCCACGACTGGATCGCGGTCTGCAGCGCGCTGCAGATCAAGCGTCGCTACATCAAGCCGCACTGCCCCTGGACGAACGGCAAAGCCGAGCGGTTCAACCGAACCCTGCAGACCGAGTGGGCCTACAGCCGCAGCTGGACCTACAACCACCACCGCACCCGGGCACTGGACAGCTTCGTCCGCCGCTACAACACTCAGCGCGGCCACTCAGCCCTCGGAGGTCGACCCCCGGTCAGCCGCCTCGCCGCGTGAACAACGTCCGTGGTCGTTACACCTAGCCGACGACGACGCTGCCGAGGTCGACCCGCTGGCCGCGGGCCACGACCAGGCGACGGCTGACGCCGACGCCGTCCGGCCCGGTGACGGTCAGCAGCCAGCTCTCGGTCTTCTTCGCGGCCGCGACGATTGGCCGGGTCGAGGGGTTGACGTGCCACGCGAAGCGCCCGTCTGCGCCCGTCGTCATGGTCGCGGCGATGGTCTCGGAGTAGGCGCGCTGACCGAGCGGGTTGCCCGCGCCCTGGGCCCACAGCAGCGTGTCGAACGTCTTGGTCAGGGTCAGGGTGGCCGTCACCGGACGTCCGCGCCGGTCGACCGCCCGGCCGCTGAGGATGCCGTGGGTGAGCTGGCCCTTCTGCCCCTGCTTGGCGAGCTCGGCCTTCGCGGCGGTCGTCAGGCGGGCGGCGGGCCGCTGCTCGGGGGCCAGGCAGGCGTGGAGCGCGAGCAGGATGAACGCCTCGCGGTTGCGGTCGTACATCGCCGGCACCGTGTCCTCGTACGGCGGGTGGAAGCTGCTGCCGGCGTGCTCGAAGGTGTAGCCGATCGAGCCGAGCACGCCGTACGCGTAGTCCGAGGTCGTGCCGGTCGTGACGTACAGGTCGATCGACTTCTGCGGCACGTAGCCGTTGTAGGTGGCCATCGCGCGGCCGAAGCCCTCGAGCAGGGCGTTGTCCGGGGCGTCGGCGCGGGTGTCGCCCCACGCCCACAGCAGCAGGTCGCCGGAGGTGTGGTGGGTGACCATCGCGAGCACCTGGTGGCTCTTGAGCAGGCCGGCGACGTTCTTGCTCTCCTGCTCGGAGAACGGGTCGGTCCCGCGGTAGGTCTGAGAGGTCGCGTCCGAGGACGAGCCGCCCTCGTCGTCGCCCCACGAGTAGGCGTAGTTGCGGTTCGGGTCGACGCCGACCGCGTCGAGCGGGAGCGGCTTGGCGACCGCACCGCCCTGGCCGACGCCGAGGTCGCTGCCGAGCAGCGGCCGGCGGTTCTTGCGGACGTACCGCCCCTGCCCGCCGAGCAGGATCGCCTCCGGCGGGAGGGGGTTCGTCACGCCGCCGACCTCGCCGGTCTCCACCGGGGGCAGCGAGCGCGTGTACGCGAAGCCGTCGACGTTGACGACCGGCACGACGATGGTCCGGACGTGGTCGAGGATCGCCTGCAGTCGGGCGTCCTTGCCGCTGTTCTCGAGCAGGTCGTACGCCCACATCAGCGGCACCTCGGCGGCCGGCCACTCGCGGGCGTGGTGGCAGCCGTCCTGGTAGAACACCGGCCGGCCGTCGCGGCGGCCGACGTCGGTGCAGACCTCGAGGCCGTAGACGGTGCGTCCCTCGAGGGTCCGGTGCGGCAGCTCGACGAGCCGGGCCTTGGTGGGGAAGCGCTTCACCAGCGCGCGCATGTCGCGCTCGTAGTCCTCCAGCACCCGGTAGTCGCCGGTCGAGGTCTCCCCCGGCTGGGCGGCGACCACCCGCGGGACGCGCGGCAGGGCGGCGTCGCGGGCCACCAGGTCGTCGACGTCGACCTGGAAGCGCAGGCCGGTCGCCCGCAGGCGGGCCAGGTCGCCCGGCCACAGCAGCACCTCGACGGCGCCGTCGGGGTGCACGACGTGGGTGTCGTCGAAGCCGGCGAGCTGGGCCAGCTGGCTGCGGCCCACCGCCCACACCCGTGCCAGCCGCAGCGGCTCGACGGCCGTCGGGTCCAGGGCGGACGGGCCGGCGGCCCTCGCGGCGGTGCCGGCGCCGATCGCGCCGACGGCGGCGACGGCACCAGCGGTGCGGAACAGGCTGCGGCGGGAGATCCCGGTCTCGGTCATGCGAGGTCAGTTCGACGGGCGTGCCGGGAGTCCTGCCGTAGGTTGCGTCACATGACCGTGAAGCTGACCGTCCTGTACTCCCCGCCCACCGACGCGCCGGCGTTCGAGGAGCACTACCTGTCCGTCCACATGCCGCTCGCCTCCGCGATCCCGGGCCTGCAGCGCGCCGAGACCAGCGTCTGCGTCGCGACTCCCGACGGCAGCCCGGTGCCGTACCACCGCATCGCCGAGCTCTACTTCGACAGCCCCGAGGCGCTGCAGGCGGGCTTCGCGACCGACGAGGGCCGCAAGGCCGGCGCCGACGCCCAGGAGCTCGCCGCCCGCACCGGCGCCACCGTGTCGATGGTCGTCGGCGTCCTGGACTGAGCGGCCCTAGGAGACGACGAGCCGGGTCAGGACCAGGCCGGCGTCCTCCAGGCGCACCTCGAAGGTGCCGGCGCGGCTCGCGATGAACGCCAGCTGGACGGGCACGTCGACGGTGAGCTGGGCCCGCAGGTCGTAGCCGCCGATGAGCAGCGTGTCGGCGCTGTCGGCGAGCACCGTGACCCGCACCGGCGTGTTGACGGCCATCGGCACGCTCGGCGCGACCCCCGTGATCGCACCGTCCTGGACGGTGATGTTCACGAGCTTCGGGACGCCGGTCTGCGGGACGCCGGAGGCGACCGACGGCAGGCTCGGCGCGACGGTGACCGGGGCCGCACCGCTCGGCTCGGGGTCGGCGCTGTCGCCGCAGCCGGCCAGGACAAGTGCGAGCAGCAGCGCCCCGGCGGTGCGCAGGAGGGGACGCGCGGGGGTCAGGGCGGCGGCGGGCATGGCGACATGATCCCCGACGAGTCGTGCGTCACGCAGCCGGTCCGTCAGGTGGCGGCTCCGGCGGCGGTCGGTACCGTCGCCGCATGACCACCCGAGTGAGCCGTTCCGTCGACGTCGCTGCCCCGGCCTCCCGCGTCTGGGAGCTGGTCAGCGACCTGCCCGGCATGGGGGCTTTCAGCCCGGAGAGCACCGGCGGGGCGTGGGCGGGCGGCGCCGGCGGACCGTCGGTGGGGGCGGTCTTCCGCGGCACCAACGC
The DNA here is from genome assembly GCA_025966005.1 of Frankiales bacterium. Lineage (GTDB taxonomy): Bacteria > Actinomycetota > Actinomycetes > Mycobacteriales > SCTD01 > SCTD01. Next base: position 843 of record JAOPVV010000451.1, on the reverse strand, counting down.
GCAGGGCTCCCGGACCTGGTCGACCCGGAGCACCGTCGTCGCCTGCGAGCCGGGGCGGGCGTTCTCCTTCGACGTCAGCAGCGTCGGGCTCCCGGTCGCGACCTGGAGCTACGACCTGGCCGACACCGCGGCCGGCTGCACCGTCACCGAGACCTGGACCGACCGCCGCGGCCGCCTGGTGACGGTCGCGGGCAGGCTGCTGACCGGCGTCTCCGACCGCGAGGCGTTCACCGGGCAGAGCATCGAGCGGACCCTCGCCGCGATGAAGGAGCGGGCCGAGGCCGACTGAGCCGGTCGGCCCAACTTTCCTGACTCGATGTGACCACTTGGTCGCAGAACGTGGCACACTGACCCGAAGATCAAGGGTCGGAGGGGAACGTGGCGCGACGCGGCTCGTCCGCCCGTACCGGGCTCGTCGTCGGCACCCTCTGCCTGGTCGCGCTGACCTCGAGCGCCACGGCGTTCGCGGTCCTGAGCTCGACCGCGACTGTCAACCCCGATCTGGGCCTGTCGCCGCTGCTGCCCGGTGCCGGTCTGCCGCCGGCCGGTGGGGGTGTCGTGCTGCTCGGGAGCGTGCCGATCAGCGGGAGCACCGCCGCCGCCGGACGCCTCCCGTCACGCCCGACGACGCCGGTGCTGCGCGGGCACCCGATGCCGCTGGCCTTCCCGTCTGCCTTCGCGGGACTGCCGGTCGTGGGCCTGCCCCAGGCGCCGGATGGCGCTGCTCCCGTCGACGAGCCGCCCGCGCCCGAGCAGCCGTCGGTCCCGGGACGCCCGACCGCCCTGCCCGCCGGGCCGTCCGACCCCACCGCGCCGGTCGCGCCCTCGGACCCGGACGGCGCG
>JAOPVV010000423.1 GCA_025966005.1 Frankiales bacterium | reverse complement strand
CGCGCGCGGGGCCACGACGTCGACGGTGCGTTCCACCCGCCGGAGGCTACGGAGCCGGAGCAGTCCGGTCCACGGCCCGTTCAGGTGGTGCGGCGGGGTCATCCTGCGCGTATCAGGCGCAGCCGGTCATCCTGCGCAGAGCGCTGCGAGCCAGGGGTAGGGGTTGGCCGGTGGGCCGCCGCGCAGGTGGGCCTGGAAGTGGACGTGCGGCGGCGTGGTCGAGGCGTTGCCGGTGGTGCCGACGTAGGCGATCTGCTCCCCGGCCCGCACCCGCTGACCGGGTTGCGCGATGTTCGCGGCGTTGTGCGCGTAGTAGTAGCGGTCGCCGGTGTCGCTGCGCAGCCACAGGGCGATGCCGCCGAGCCCGCCGTTGCTCCACCTCTCCACGACCCCGTCGACGACGGCGTACGCCGGGCTCCCGTACGGCGCGAAGACGTCCGTTCCCTGGTGCTGGCGACCCCCCGAGCGCGGTGCGTGCCAGGTGTCGGTGAACGAGTGCACCGGCCCGACGGGGCAGACTCCGGCCGGCCCTGCGAAGGCCACGCCGACCGGTCCGGCGAGGGTGCCGGTGGACGGCAGGCCGCCCGACAGGCCGGCGCTGGCGAGCGCGGCGGCGCGGGCCCGGGCCTGCTGCTCGGCCAGCCTGCGTGCTGCCTCGGCGGCGGCGGCCCGGCGCTGCTCCTCGACCAGGGCCCGCACCCGCTCGGTGGCGCCGTCCAGTGCCGCGGCCTGCTGGGCCATCGACGAGGCGAGCTCGGCGACCTCCGCCTCCGCGACCTGGGCGAGGCGGGTCCGCTCGGTGGCGTTGTCACGGGCCGTCGCCTCGAGCACCTCGATGCGCCCGCTGCCCAGATCGGCCGTCGTGCGCAGCCGGGCGTCGGCCGCCACGACGGCGTCGACGTTCGCCACCCGGCTGACGAGCTCGGCGGGGGTGCGCGCGTCGAGCAGCGTGCTCCACAGGCCGATGCTGCCGCCGGAGCGGTACAGCGCCGCGACCCGTCGTCGCAGCTGTCCGTCGGAGCCGCGGGCCGAGGCGCGCGCGGCGTCGAGCTCGCGGCCGAGGCCCACCGAGCGGGTGACGGCCGCGCCGAGCGCGTCCTCGGCCTGCTCGAGGCGCAGGATGCTCTCGGCGCTGCTGCGACGGAGCTCGACGAGCCGGGCCCGCAGCGCGGACGCCTCGGCCTGTGCCTGCGACAGCGTCTGGCCGGACGAGCCCGAGGTCGCCGGCGGGGCCGCGGACGCCGGCGCCTGGACGAGCGTGACCGAGAGCCCGAGCAGCGCCGCAGCGAGGGCGAGCGGTCGGGCACGGGTCACCCCCTGCCGATCGGCGCAGACCGGACCCGCCTTGAGTCGGGGCTAGGCATCGCCGCGGTGACGGTGTTCGCCCGCTACGGCGAGGTCCTGCGGGGACGCGGTACGGCCTGGCCGCTCGTGGCCAGCGTCGTCGGCCGGCTCTCGCTCGGGATGACCAGCCTGGCGCTGCTGCTGCTGGTCCGTGACACCAGCGGCTCGTACGCCTCCGCGGGGCTCGTCGCGGGCGCGTACGCCCTGGCGTCCGGGGTCTTCGGCCCGTGGCGGGCCCGCGCGGCCGACCGGCGCGGCCCGGTGCGGGCCCTGCTGGTGACCGCCGCCGTCCACCCTGTCGCGCTCCTGGCGGTGGCGCTGCTGGCGCAGGCGGACGTCCCGACGGCCGCGCTGCTGCCGGCAGCCGTGCTCGGCGGCGCGACGGTGCCGCCGCTGGGTCCGGTCATGCGCGCCCTGTGGGGAGCGGTGCTGGACGGGCGCCAGCTCGCCACGGCGTACTCGCTCGAGGCCGTCGTCGTCGAGCTGTGCTTCGTCCTGGGCCCGCTGCTCACCGCAGGCCTGGTGCTCGTCGCCCCGGGCGCCGGGCTTTTGACCTCCGCCGCGCTGGCCCTGGTCGGCGCGCTCTGGCTGGCGGCCACCCCGGCGGTCCGTGCTGTCGCGCGCACCCCACCGCGGTGCGGGCCCGCTCCGGTCCGCTGGCGTCCGCCACGGTGCGCCGGCTGCTGCTCACGGTCGCCGGGGTGGGCACCGGCTTCGGCGCGATCGAGGTGGCGATGCCGGCGTACGCCGAGGTGGAGGGCGCCCGACCGGCGGCGGCCGGCGTGCTGCTGGCGGTGTGGTCGGTCGGCTCGATCGTCGGCGGCCTGGTCTACGGCGGGCTGCACCTGCGCACGCCGCACGCGCGCCAGCTGCCGGTGCTCGTGACGGCGATGGCGGTCGGGACCGCGCTGCCGGTGCTCGCCGCGGCCTGGTCGGCGGGCACGCCGGCGCTGATGGGCGGGGCGCTGTTCCTCTACGGCCTGACGATCGCGCCCTTCAGCGCGTGCAACTCGGTGCTGCTCGGCGAGGCGGCTCCGGTCGGCACGGCCACCGAGGCGGTCGCCTGGGACAGCAGCATGATCTTCGGCGGCGCGGCCCTCGGCAGCGGTCTGGCGGGAGTGCTGGCCGAGCGCTCCGGGCCGGCGGCCGCGCTGACCGTGACCGCTGTCGCAGGGGTCCTGACCGTGGTCGCGGCGCGGCTCCCCCGACCGGTGGTCGCCTCGACCTAGCGTCCGGGACGTCCCCCCGCCCGACGCCTGCCGAGGAGCGCCACGCGATGCGCACCCCGCCGCGCCACCTGCTGCGCCGGGCGTCCACCACGCTCGCGCTGGCGCTGCTGCTGCCGCTGCTGCCCGTGCCGACCGGAGCGTCCGCGGCCGACCCGGTGCAGGTCGCCGAGCGCGAGGTCGCGGCGATGCGCGCCGAGGTCGAGCGCACGGCCGGACAGCTCACCGCGGGGACCCGCCGCCTCGAGCGCGAGCAGGCCGAGCTGGGCGAGGTCGAGCGGCGCCTGGCCGACGCCCGCCGGACGGCCGACGAGGCCGACGCGCGGTCGGAGCGGGCGCGCACCGAGCTCAAGGCCGTCGTCGGTGCCGCCTACCGCTCACCGCTGCCCAGCGGCGTTGTGCTCGCCCTGTCGTCGGCGCCGGACGCGTTCGGCGACGCCGTCGCGGCGCAGGCCGACCTGGCCCGGGTGCGGGGCCGGC
>JAOPVV010000415.1 GCA_025966005.1 Frankiales bacterium | reverse complement strand
ATGCGCCGGCCGTCCGCCGCGGTCTGGATGACGCCGAACCCGTGCGCTTCCGAGCGGGGCACCCGGATGCCGGCGACGGTGACGCCGGCCCCCGAGGCGATGTGCTGCTCGACCATCTGCCGCGGGTCCATCCGGTAGACGTGGTCGGCGCCGAACACGACGACGTGGTCGGGCTGCTCGTCGTACACGAGGTTGAGGCTCTGGTGGATCGCGTCGGCCGAGCCGCGGAACCACTGCGGGCCGAGCCGCTGCTGCGCGGGGACGGGGGTGATGTAGTTGCCTAGCAGCGTCGACATGCGCCAGGTCGTCGTGATGTGCCGGTCGAGCGAGTGCGACTTGTACTGCGTGAGGACGACGATCCGCAGGTACCCCGCGTTGACCAGGTTGGACAGCACGAAGTCGACCAGCCGGTAGATCCCGCCGAAGGGCACGGCGGGCTTGGCGCGGTCGGCGGTGAGGGGCGAGAGCCGCTTGCCCTCACCGCCTGCGAGGACGATGCCGAGGACCCGGGGGGAGCGCATGCCCGGATCATGTCCCACTAGGTTCGGCTCATGCGCATCGGCTTGCTGACCCGTGAGTGGCCGCCCGAGGTGTACGGCGGCGCGGGTGTCCACGTGGAGCACCTGGTCGCGGCGCTGCGGGCCCGCGGCGGTCAGGTCGACGTCCACTCCTTCGGCGGGACCCGGGACGGCGCCACCGCCCACTCCCCCGACCCCCGCCTGGCCGGGGCCAACGCCGCCCTGCAGGTGCTGAGCACCGACCTGTCGATCGCCGCCGCGACCGCCGGGTGCGACGTCGTGCACTCGCACACCTGGTACGCCGACCTCGCGGGCCACCTCGCGTCGCTGCTGCACGGCGTCCCGCACGTCGTGACGACCCACTCGCTCGAGCCGCACCGCCCCTGGAAGGCCGAGCAGCTGGGCGGCGGTTACGCGATCTCGTCGTGGGCGGAGCGGACGGCCGTGCTGGCCGCCGACGCCGTCGTCGCCGTCAGCCGGGGCATGGCCCGCGACGTCCTCGCCTCCTACCCCGAGCTCGACCCGGCCAAGGTGCACGTCGTCTACAACGGCATCGACGCCGACGCCTACGCGCCGGTCGAGGCCACCGACGTCCTCGAGCGCCACGGCGTCGACCCGTCGCAGCCGTACGCCGTGTTCGTCGGACGGATCACCCGGCAGAAGGGGCTCGCCCACCTGCTGCGCGCAGCCAAGGACGTCCCGGGCCAGCTGGTGCTCTGCGCCGGGGCGCCCGACACCCCCGAGATCGCCGCCGAGACGGACGCTCTGGTCACCGAGCTGCTGCGCACGCGCCCGGGTGTCGTGCTCATCAGCGAGATGCTGCCCAAGGCCGACGTGGCCCAGCTGCTCTCGCACGCGACGGCATTCGTGTGCCCGTCGGTGTACGAGCCGCTCGGCATCGTCAACCTCGAGGCGATGGCGTGCGGGACGGCCGTGGTCGCCAGCGACGTGGGCGGCATCCCGGAGGTGGTCGTCGACGGCGAGACCGGCGTGCTCGTCCACTACGACGAGGCCGACCCGCGCGGCTTCGAGGCCGGCCTGGCGAGCGCCCTCACCGCGGTGCTCGCCGACCCGGCGCGCGCTGCCGAGATGGGGCGCGCCGGGCGTGCCCGCGCCGTCGCCGAGTTCGGCTGGGACGCGATCGCGGAGCGCACCCTCGAGCTGTACGCGTCCGTCCTGCGCTGACGCTTGAAGAACCGGAGCCGTTCACCTGCCGCGGGGCGCGGTCATCGCGACGCGCCTGCCGTCCCGTCGCCGGCTGTCCCGTCGACGGTGCGCTGCCGCCCTGCACGAGGCAGGTCGCTCCCGCCTCATCTGAGGGCGGCGGCGACCGCCAGCCCGAGCGCGCGGTGACCGGCGGCGGTCAGGTGCAGCTGGTCGAGGTCGTACGCCGGCAGCAGCCGGGTCGGGCGCGCCGGGTCGCGCAGGACGGCGTCCGCGTCGACCATGAGGTCGGCCGCGCCCGTCGTCCGCACCCACGAGTTCACCTGCTGGCGAACCGCTTCCAGCTCCGGCCCGCGCCTGCTGGCGGGCGGGACGGTCAGCAGGACGATCCGCAGGCCGCGCTCGCGTGCCGACGCGCACAGCCGCTCGAGCTCGACCCTGAGCTGCGCGGCGGTCGCTCCCGCGGAGACGTCGTTGGTGCCGGCCAGCAGCACCAGGGTCCCGAGCCCGTCGCGGCCGAGGACGTCGCGGTCGAAGCGCTGCAGCAGCGTCGGCCCGTACCCGCCCTCGAGCAGCACCCTGTTGCCCGCGACGGCGGCGTTCACGACCGGCGTCGCGGCGGGGAGCTGCGCGTCCAGCACGTCGGTCCAGCGCGGGTAGGTGTCCGGCGGGAGCTCGGGGTCGGTGAGCGAGTCGCCCGCCGCGAGCACGCCGGCAGGACCGCCGGCGACGGCGACGTCGTCGACCACCAGTCCCTCGCGACCGGCGGCCGAGAAGCCCTGCCCTGAGGTCGAGCTCGTGAGGTCGCCCGTCCCGGGGGCGCTGCAAGCCAGGCGCGCCGCGCCGACCCGGTGGGCCGCCACCTCGGCCGCGCCGACGACGGCGAGGCTGACGACGAGCTCGTCGCCGGGCACGACCGGCAGGCGCACGGGGTCGCTGGTGCGCTGCTCCCCTGCACCGAGCGCGACGGCCCGCGCACCGTCGACGGTGACCGGCTGCAGCAGCCGGACGCCGGCGCCGGCGCGCAGCCCCACGGTGACCGACGACAGCGACGTGGGGGCCGTGCCGGTCGCGTTCGACATCCGCAGCCGCACCTGCGGTCCTCCTGCGGTCAGGCGCAGCACCTGCCGGCAGGTCTGGTCCTGCAGCGCAGGCCGGTGGGTGGTGCTCATGGCCTGCCCGACGGCCGAGTGCCAGACCGGGGGCGGCGCCACCCGCGCCGAGGCCGCGCTGCAGCCCGTCGCGAGCAGGAGGCAGACGGCGGCAGCAGCCGCTCTCACGCCAGCGGGTCGGCGTCGGCGTCGGCCGCGACCAGCAGGTCGTGCAGGGCGTCGAAGACCCCCGGCGCGCTCGCCAGCACCATGGCGTAGGACGGCTCGCGTCCGCGCAGCCCACCGGTGCGCGCCCCGGCCTCCGCGGCGATGAGCAGTCCGGCCGACATGTCCCACGGCGACAGGCCCTGCTCGTAGTACGCGTCGACCCGACCGGCGGCCACCGAGCACAGGTCCAGCGCGCCCGCGCCCTGGCGACGCAGGTCGCGCACGGCGGGCAGCACCGACTGGACCACCGCGGCCTGCGCGGTCCGCCGACGGGAGTCGTAGCCGAACCCGGTGGCGGTCAGCGACTGCGCCAACTCGGTCGCCCCGGTGCAGTGCAGCCGCGCACCGTTCAGCGTCGCACCCCCGCCGAGGACGGCCGAGAACAGCTCGTCCGCGACCGGGTTCAGCACGACGCCGGCGACCGTCGTGCCGTCGACCTCCACACCGATCGACACGGCCCACTGCGGCAGGCCGTACAGGTAGTTCACGGTGCCGTCGATCGGGTCGACGACCCAGCGCACCCCGGTCGTCCCGTCGTCGGACGCCCCCTCCTCGCCGAGCACGCCGTCGCCGGGGCGGGCGGCGCGGATCCCCTCGACCAGCAGCGACTCGCTGGCCCGGTCGGCGGCCGTGACGACGTCGGTCGGCGAGCTCTTGGTGTCCGAGCTGCCCAGACCGGCATGCATCGACAGGGCCAGGGCCCCGGCCCGCCGGGCCAGGTCCGTGGCAAGGGCCAGCAGCGCGGACGGGTCAGGTGCGGTCACCGCAGCAGTCTGCCCGCACCGGCAGCGGTCCGTGCGGCACCGGCGGGCGGGTCGGTGTGGCACGCGGCACCCGCATGCAGTAGAACGGGATTCGGTTTCACCCACCCACGACACCGGAGGACCCCCCGTGGACCTGCGTCACACCGAGGCGGACGAGGACTTCCGCCGCGAGCTGAGGACCTGGCTCGACGCCAACCTCCCCCAGGAGATGCGCGAGAACGCCTTCTGGGCCGACAAGACCGACGCGGAGCAGTTCGCCGTCCGGCGCGAGTGGGAGCAGGGCAAGGCCAAGGCCGGATTCGCGGGCATCGCCTGGCCGACCGAGTACGGCGGCCGCGGCGGCACGCCGACGATGAAGGCGATCTACGACGAGGAGATGGCCAAGGCCAACGCCCCTCGCACGGTGAACCCGCTGGGGCTCGCGTTCCTCGCGCCGACCGTCATGGTGCTGGGCACCGAGAAGCAGAAGCAGGAGATCATCAAGCCGCTGCTGCACTGCGAGACGATCTGGTGCCAGGGCTTCTCCGAGACCGGTGCCGGCTCGGACCTCGCCGCCCTGCAGATGCGCGCCGAGGACCAGGGCGACCACTACCTGCTGAACGGCCAGAAGATCTGGACCACCAACGCCATGCACGGCGACAAGATCTTCACGCTGGCCCGCACGTCGAGCCCCGAGGGCGGCACGAAGCACGCCGGCATCTCGATGCTGCTCGTCGACATGAAGCAGCCCGGGATCGAGGCGCGTCCGCTCAAGCAGATGACTGGCGAGAGCGAGTTCGGCGAGGTCTTCTACACCGACGCGCTGTGCCCGAAGGAGGACATTCTCGGCGGCGAGGGCAACGGCTGGGCGACCGCCATGCTCCTGTTGTCCTTCGAGCGCGGCTCCAGCGCGATCGGCCAGTACACCGAGTTCCGCCAGCAGTGGTCGGACGTCGTCGAGATCGCCCAGCAGGTCGAGCGCGACGGCCGGACCGCCGCCGAGGACCCGGTCATCCGCCAGCAGCTCGCGGCGGCCCTGGTCGACCTTGAGTGCCTCAAGTACCACTCCTGGCACGTGCTCACCCAGACCTCGCAGGGCAAGGACCTCGGCTTCGAGGCGTCGATGACCAAGATGATGTGGTCGGAGACCTTCCGTCGCGTCAGCGACGCCTACGAGGACGTCCTCGGCACCGGCTTCCAGGTCGCGAACCCGCAGCCCGGCCTGTCGGTGGAGGAGCTCACCACCATGGCCATGTGGTCGCGCAGCTGCACCATCTGGGGCGGCTCGCAGCAGGTCCAGCGCACCATCGTCGCCGAGCGCGTGCTCGGCCTCCCCCGATAAGCCCGAGGAGACCGAAGACATGCAGTTCCAGCTCACCGACGAGCAGCGCGCCCTCCAGGACGCCGTGCGCTCCTACCTGCGCGACCGCTTCGGACCCACGCAGGTCCGCGAGCTCTACGAGAACGACACCGACGGCGTGCCCGCCGACCTGTGGAAGGCGGTGAACGAGCAGGGCTGGCTGGCCGTGCTCGTCCCGGAGGAGCTCGACGGGCTGGGCCTCGGCCTGCTCGACGCCTCCGTCATCGCCCGGGCGTTCGGCGCCGCCACGGCCCCCGGTCCCTGGCAGTCGACGATCCTCGCCGGCGAGGCCGTCCGGCTCGCCGGCTCGGACGCGCAGCGCAAGACGCTGCTGTCCAAGCTTGCCGAGGGCTCGCTCACGGCGGCGGTCGCCCTGGTGCGCAACGGCGCGACCCCGAACCCGGCCGGTGCGCCCGTCGTCGCGTCCGGACCGACCCTGACGGGCGACCTCGGCCTGGTCGAGTACGCCGAGGCGGCCGACGTCCTCGTCGTCGCGAGCCGCGACGGCGGTCTGCACCTGGTCGACCCGAAGGGCGCCGGCGTCACCATCACGCCGCAGGACTCGCTCGACCGGACGACCAAGCTGGCCCGCGTGCAGCTCGACGGCGCGGCCGCCGAGCGGCTCGGGGGCAGCTCTCCCGACGTGCTGCAGGAGGTCCTCGACCGCGCCGCCGTCCTGGTCGCCAACGACCTCGCCGGCATCGCCCGCAAGGCGCTGACCGAGACCGTCGAGTACGACAAGATCCGCCAGCAGTTCGGCAAGCCGGTCGGCTCGTTCCAGGCGATCAAGCACGAGCTCGCCGACCTGCACATGGCCGTCACGATGGCCGAGCACGCCGCGACCTACGCCGCGCATGCGTTCGACATCGACGCCCCGGACAAGCGGCTGGCCGCCTCCATCGCGAAGTCCAAGGCGGCTGACGCCAGCCGCACCGCAGTCAGCGCGATGATCCAGTTCCACGGTGGCATCGGTTACACGTGGGAGCACGACAGCCACTTCTACTTCAAGCGCAGCAAGCGCCAGGAGGCGAGCTTCGGCGACGTCGCCCAGCACCGCGAGCGGATCGCCACGATCCTCATCGACGGCGCGAGCACGTCCGGCCACGGCGCCGTCGCCGGTGAGTCCGGCGGCATGGCAGCCGGTGTCGCGTGAGCGCGGCGGTCACGTGAGCAAGAGCGCCCTGGTCACCGGCGGGGCTTCCGGCTTCGGCAAGGAGGTCGCCCGTCAGCTCGTCCGGCGCGGCGACTCCGTCGTGCTGTGCGACGTCGACGACGCCGGCGGTCAGGCGGTCGCCGATGAGATCGGGGCGACGTACCTGCACTGCGACGTCTCGGACTTCGAGCAGGTCGTGGCGACGACCGAGGCGGCCGAGCAGGCGCTGGGCGGGCTCGACCTGGTCTTCCTCAACGCCGGCATCAGCACCGGGTGCGGCGTCGCGGACGACTTCGACGTCGTGAAGTACCGCCGGGCGATGGGCATCAACCTGGACGGCGTCGTGTACGGCGTCCATGCCGCGATCCCGGCGCTGCGGCGTCGCGGCGGCGGCTCGATCGTCGCTACGGCGTCCATGGCCGGCCTCACCGGCACGCCCTTCGACCCGGTCTACGGCGCGAACAAGCACGCCGTGGTCGGCCTGGTCCGCGCGCTCGGGCCGGCGCTGGCGCCGCAGGGCATCACCGTGAACGCCTTCTGCCCCGGCTTCGCCGAGACGAAGATCATCACTGACCTGCGCGAGCACCTGGTCAGCACCGGCACGCCGATCATCCCGGTCGAGAAGGCCGGCGAGTCGGTGCTCGAGGCGTTCGACTCCAGCGAGACCGGCCAGGCCTGGCTGCTGCAGGCGGGCCGCGACGTCATGGTCTACCGGTTCCGCGGAATCCCCGGCCCGCTGCAGGACGACGGCACCCCGGCCGCGGCCGCCGACCCCGACGGCCCCGTCAAGCCCTAGCCGCACCCCGAGGACCGCCACTACCCCGCCCGGACCGTTCGCCAGGAGACCCCTGGGACGACGGTTCGAGCGGGGTAGTGGTCTGCCCGGGGGTCAGACGCGCTGGACGGACTCGCGCGACAGCTCGGACGTGCTGGCGTGGCCGGACAGGCCGGCCTGCAGGTCGAGGTCGGCGAGGAACGAGCGCAGCACGTGGTGGACGCCGGCCTCCCCACCGACGGCCAGGCCGTGCACCCACGGGCGTCCGAGCAGGACGGCAGCCGCGCCGAGGGCCAGCGCCTTGCAGGCGTCCGCGCCGGTGCGGATGCCGCTGTCGAACAGCACCGGCATGTCGCCCGCGGCCTCGACGACGCCGGGCAGGGCGTCGAGCGAGCCGATGGCGCCGTCGACCTGGCGGCCGCCGTGGTTGCTGCAGATGACGGCCTGCACGCCGGCGTCAGCGGCCCGGCGCACGTCGTCGGGGTGCTGGATGCCCTTGAGCACGATGGGCAGCGACGTCTGGGTCTGGAGCCAGGCCAGGTCGTCCCACGTGAGGGTCGGGTTGTTGAACAGCCCGACGAACTTGAGCACCGCCGCGCCCTGGTCGCCCTCCGGCAGCCCCTTCATGAAGGCCGGGTCGGAGAAGTAGTTGGCGACGCCCTCGGCCTGCAGGAACGGCAGGTAGGCCGTCGTCAGGTCGCGCGGGCGCCAGCCGAGCTGCCAGGTGTCGAGGGTGACGACGAGAGCGCCGTAGCCGGCGGCCTCGGCGCGGTGGACGAAGGACGCCGCCAGGTCCTGGTCGGCGGGCCAGTACAGCTGGTACCAGCGCGAGGCGTCGGGCGCCTCGGCGGCGACGTCCTCCATGGTGGTGCTCGAGGCGGTCGAGACGACCATCGTCAGGCCCATCGCCGCGGCCGCGCGGGCGACGGCGCGCTCGGCGTCCGGGTGCACGATCGAGCAGACCCCGACGGGCGCGAGCATCACGGGCGCGGGCATCGTCGTGCCCAGGACCGTCGTCGTGTGGGTGCGCTTGGACGGGATGCCGCGCAGCATCCGCGGCACCAGCCGCCAGCGGTCGAACGCGGCGCGGTTGGCCGCCATCGTGTCCTCGCCACCGGCCCCGCCGGCGACGTATCCGACCGCGCCCGGGGTCATCGCGGCGTACGCCGCGGCCTCGGTCTCCCGCCAGCCGAACGGCTGGGTCGGCTGCTCGCCGAACAGCCCCTTGAGGTAGACCTCGTTCTGGAAATCCGCGTAGGCGCTCATGCGTCTGTCCTACAGCAACGGAGACGGAACATGGCGGTCGACCCACGGGGCTCGGACCTCAAGCGCTACCTCGCGGAGGACCCCGGCGGCCCGGTGGTGATGCTGAACCTGCTGCGCTTCGCACCCGACGGGGGCCGGGAGCGCTACCTGGAGTACGTCGAGCACTTCCGCGTGCACGGCGGACGGCACGGCGCCGAGGTCCTCTACGTCGGCGACGGCTCGACGGCGCTGGTCGCCGAGGACGGCCAGGCGTGGGACGCCGTGCTGCTCGTGCGGTACCCGAGCCGGCAGGCGTTCAGCGACATGGTCCGCGACCCCGCGTACGGCGAGGGCACGCACCTGCGCACCGAAGCGCTGTCCGAGGCCGTCCTGCAGGCGACCGTCCCGTGGGCGTCCGCGTGAGGGCCTGGCGGGTCCACGCCCTCGGCGAGCCGCAGGACGTCATGACCTGGGACGACGTGCCCGACCCGGCCGAGCACGCCGACATGCTCCGGCTGCGTGTCGACGCCGTCGCGCTGAACTTCCCCGACCTGCTGCTGTGCCGCGGGCTGTACCAGGAGAAGCCGCCGCTGCCCTTCACCCCCGGTGTCGAGGTCGTCGGCACCGTCCTGGACGGACCCCGGGCGGGCGAGCGGGTGCTCGCCTCCCCTGCCCTGCCGCACGGCGGCCTGGCCGAGCAGGTGGCCGTCGCCGAGGCGTTCGTCCTGCCGCTGCCGGACGACCTCCCGGTCGCCAAGGCGGCCGGTCTGCTCGTCACCTACCAGACCGGCTGGGTGGGGCTGCACCGGCGGGCCCAGCTGCAGGCCGGCGAGACGCTGCTGGTGCACGCCGGCGCCGGTGGTGTCGGCAGCGCCGCGATCCAGCTCGGGCTGGCGGCCGGCGCGCGCGTCATCGCCACCGCGGGCGGTCCGGACAAGGTGCAGGTGTGTCGTGACCTGGGCGCCGACGTGGTCGTCGACTACCTCGTCGAGGACTTCGTCGCCGTGGTCAAGGACGCCACCGAGGGCCGCGGCGCCGACGTCGTCTACGACTCGGTCGGCGGCGACGTCTTCGACAAGAGCCGCCGCTGCGTCGCCTTCGAGGGCCGCATCGTCGTCGTCGGCTTCGCCGGTGGACGGATCGCCGACGCGCCGACGAACCACGCGCTGGTGAAGAACTACTCGGTCGTCGGGCTGCACTGGGGCCTGTACCGCACGCACCAGCCGCAGCTCATCCACGAGACGCACGCCGCGCTGCTCGAGCTGTGGGGCCGGGGGCTCATCGACCCGCTGATCGGCGCCGAGCTGCCGCTGTCGGACGCGCCGTCGGCCCTGGCCCGGCTCGGCGACCGGGGCACCGTCGGCAAGGTCGTCCTGCTGCCCTGACGGCAGGAGCCGCGCCCGGCGCGTCGAACACTGCGTCATGCCCTCGCGCCGCGCTGTCGTGTCCGCCGTCGTCGCCGCAGTGGCGCTGTGCGCCGTCCTCCCGGCCGCGGCCG
>JAOPVV010000096.1 GCA_025966005.1 Frankiales bacterium | reverse complement strand
GGGTCGGCGCGCCGGCCGTGGCGGCGCGGGCGCCGACCGGTGGCGACACGGGCAGCAGGGCGTCCGGCCCCTCGGCCAGCCGGTCGCGCAGCGCTCTAGCGGTGACCGCCAACTCGCCCGCAGAGGCCGGGCGGTCGGCAGGGTCCTTCGCGAGAAGCCGCTGCACCAGCGCGACGACCGCCGGCGGCACCTCGGACGGCAGGTCCGGCGGCGGGTCGTTCAGGTGGGCCAGGACGACGGCGACGGGGTGCTCGCCGGGGAACGGCCGGGCGCCCGACAGGCACTCGAACGCCACGACTCCCAAGGAGTACAGGTCGCTCGCCGGTCCGGCACGGCGGCCGGACGCCTGCTCGGGAGAGACGTACAGCGCGGTCCCGACCAGCTGCCCCGTCTGCGTCAGCGGGGTCGAGCCGGCCGCCGACGCGATGCCGAAGTCGGTCACCTTGACGACACCGTCCGGACGCACGAGCAGGTTGCCGGGCTTGACGTCGCGGTGCACGACCCCGCCGTCGTGGGCGGCCTGCAGCGCCGCGGCCGTCTGCGCGACGACGTCCAGCACGCGGTCGGTCGGCAGGACGCGCTCGCGCCACAGCAGGGACGACAGCGGCTCGCCGTCGACGAGCTCCATCACCAGCCAGGCGGCGTCCGGCGTCTCACCGAAGTCGTACACCGCGGCGATGCCGGGGTGCGAGAGCCGGGCCGAGTGCTGCGCCTCGGCGCGGAAGCGGGCGCGGAAGTCGGCGTCGCCGACGAACTCCGGTCGCAGCGTCTTCACGGCGACCACGCGGCCGAGGACGGTGTCGGCAGCGCGCCACACCTCGCCCATCCCGCCGACGGCGATCCGCTCCTCGAGCCGGTAGCGGTCCGCGAGCAGGACGTCCACCCTCGTCTCGAGGGTCATCGCCGCAGCACCGCCTCCATGACCTGCTTGGCGATCGGGGCCGAGACCGCACCGCCGGTGCCGCTGGTGCCCAGCGGTCCGCCGTCCTCGACGACGACGGCGATCGCCACCTGCGGGTCGTCCGCGGGGGCGAAGCCGATGAACCAGACGTCGGGGGCGGCGCCCTCGGCGCCCTGCGCGGTGCCGGTCTTGCCGGCCACGGTCACGCCGTCGATCTGCGCGCGCCGACCGCTGCCTTCGGACACGACCAGCTGCATCATCCGGTTCAGCTCGGCCGCGGTCTCGGCGCTGACGGCGGTCTTGTAGACGTCGGGGTCGGCGCGGTCGAGCAGCGACAGGTCGGGGGCCTGCACCTCCTGCACGAGGTAGGGCTTCATGACGTCTCCGCCGTTCGCGATGCCACCGGCCACCATTGCCATCTGCAGCGGCGTGGTGCGCACGTCGAACTGCCCGATGGCCGAGAACGCCAGCGACGGCGGGTCGAGCTCGGACGGGAACACGCTCGTGGCGACGGCGGTCGGCGCGCTGAACCCGTCGTCGTTGAAGCCGAACTGCTCGGCCTGCTCGCGGAGCCGGTCGCCGCCGAGCTCGAGCCCGAGGGCGCCGAAGGCGGTGTTGCACGAGATGCGCAGCGCGTCGGCCAGGGTCGACGTGGCGCCCGTGCACTCGCTGTCGCCGAAGTTGCTGAGGTTGCGCGACGTCTGCGGCAGGTCGAGCTGCGGCGGCGACGGGATCTGGTCCTGCGGCGTCACCGTCCCGGACTCGAGCGCCGCAGCGGCGGTGACCACCTTGAACGTCGAGCCGGGCGGGTAGGTCTTGCTGATCGCGCGGTTGAGCAGCGGGTCGTCGCTGGCTCCCTGCAGCTGCTCGTAGTACGTCCGCATGTCGGCGGCGTCGAACGACGACAGCCGCGACGGGTCGTACGACGGGGTGCTCGCCATGGCGAGCACGGCGCCGGTGCGCGGGTCGAGCGCGACGACCGAGCCGGTGACGCCGCGGCTGCGCAGCGCGTCGTACGCCGCTCGCTGCACGTCCGGGTCGAGGGTCAGGACGATGGACCCGCCCTCGACCTCGCGCCCCGTGACGATGTCGGACAGCCGGGTCAGCGCGAGCTCGCTGGCCTCGCCGGAGAGCACCTCGTCCTCGCTGCGCTCGATGCCGGTACGGCCGTAGATGAACGAGTAGAAGCCGGTGACGTGCGCGAACGCCGGACCGCCCGGATAGGTGCGCAGGTAGGTGAGAGGCCCGTCGGTGCGGGTGGACTCGGCGACCGCGGTGCGCTGACCACCGGGGGCGACGACGGCGATCGGGCCGCGCTCGCGCTCGTAGGCGCGCAGCAGCACGCGGCTGTTGCGCGGGTCGTCGCGGTACTGCTCGGCCTTGACGACCTGCACGTAGTTGACGTTCACCAGGAGCAGCCCGAACAGCACCAGGCAGGCCATCGCGACCTTGCGCAGCGGCCGGTTCACGGACGCGTCCCCGTCATGACGCGGGCCGCCGGACGATCTGCGTCTCGGCCGACTGCAGCGCGACCCGGGCCACGTCGGGGGTCACGGGCGCCGGTGCCGGACGGCGGGCGGCGTCGCTGATGCGCAGCAGGACCGCCACCAGCGCCCAGTTCGCGACGACGCTCGAGCCGCCGTAGGACAGCCACGGCAGCGTCACGCCAGTCAGCGGGATGAGCCCGGTGACGCCGCCGACGATGACGAACACCTGCAGCGCCAGCGAGAACGACAGGCCGGCCGCGAGCAGCTTGCCGAAGGAGTCGCGGCACGACAGCGCAGCCCGCAGACCGCGCTCGACCACGAGGCCGAACAGCAGCAGCACGGCCATGACGCCGACCAGTCCCAGCTCCTCGCCGATGGCCGCCATGATGAAGTCGGTGCTCGCGAACGGCACCGTCCCCGGGCGTCCCTCACCGAGACCGGTGCCGGTGAGACCACCTGTGCCGAAGCCGAACAGCGACTGCACGAGCTGGAAGCCGGCGTCGTCGGCGTCGGCGAACGGGTCGAGCCAGGTGTCGACGCGGCGCTGCACGTGGGCGAAGAAGAAGTACGCGGTGAAGGCCCCGCCGATGAACAGCGCGAAGCCGATGACCAGCCAGCTGGTGCGCTCGGTCGCGATGTACAGCATCACCACGAACAGCGCGAAGAACAGCAGCGAGCTGCCGAGGTCCTTGCCGCGGATGAGCACCGCGAGGCTCGCGCCCCACGCCACGAGCACCGGCCCGAGGTCGCGGGGGCGGGGCAGGTCGAGCCCGAGCACGCGCCGGCTGGCCAGCGCCAGGACGTCGCGCTTGGAGACCAGGTAGCCGGCGAAGAACAGGATGAGCAGCAGCTTCGCGACCTCGCTCGGCTGGAGGGTGAACGGCCCGACGCGGATCCACAGCCGGGCGCCGTTGATGGTCCGGCCGAGCACCGGCAGCGCCGGCAGGAGCAGCAGCACGAGTCCGAGTGCGGCGGCGGTGTAGGTGTAGCGCTGCAGGTCGGTGTGGTCGCGCACGACGAGGAGCACGGCGGCGAACGCGGCGACGCCGACGGCGGTCCAGATGAGCTGGCGCGGCGCCTCACCGGCGGGCAGGTCGTTCCCCAGCTGGGTCGCCCGCTCGACCGCGGCGAAGTCGAGCCGCCGGATGACGACGAGCCCGAGGCCGTTCAAGAGCGCGACGCACGGCAGGATCAGCGGGTCGGCGTAGGGCGCGACCTTGCGCACGACCAGGTGCGCCAGCAGGAACAGCACGCCGAGGCCGGCTCCGTAGCCGAGGGTCCCGGACGGCAGGCGCCCGTCGACCGCGAGACCGACGGAGGCGTAGGCGAGCACGCAGATGAGCACCGCGAACGCGGTGAGCAGCAGCTCGGTGCCGCGCCGTGGCGGGACGAACGACGGCGAGACGGTCGGCGCGCTCACGACGTGCCGGGCGGGCAGGCGGTCGACGTGGGCGAGGCCGCCGGTGACGCTGCGGGAGC
>JAOPVV010000362.1 GCA_025966005.1 Frankiales bacterium | reverse complement strand
GGGCGCCGGCTCGTCGGCCGTCGGGCGGGTGCCGCGGGCCAGCCGTGAGGCCGTGCTCATGCCGCGGGGCTCATCAGGGCAGGGCTCATCCGGGCAGGGCTCATCCGGGCAGGGCTCATCAGGGCAGGGCTCATCCGGGCCGGGCTCATCAGGGCAGGGCTCATCAGGGCAGGGCTCATCAGGGCAGGGCTCACAGCACCCGCGGCGGGCGAGCGCCGGTCACGACGCGAGCGAGCCCAGGTAGGCGTTCATCATGGTCTCCTCGTCGATCTCGCCGGACTCACCGGCGAACGTCACCCTGCCACGGTCGAGGATGTAGACGTAGTCGGCGAGCTGCAGCGCCCGGGTGACGTACTGCTCGACGAGCAGCAGTGACTGACCCGCGCGAGCGAGGTCGTGCAGGTAGCCGAAGATCTCCTCGACGATCTTGGGGGCGAGCCCCATGGAGACCTCGTCGAGCAGCACGCAGCGCGGGTCGCTCACGTAGGCGTAGTTGAGCGCGAGCATCTGCTGCTCGCCACCGCTCATCGTGCCGGCGATCTGCGTCGAGCGCTGACCCAGCTTGGGGAACACCTCGGCCGCGGTCTTCAGCGACTGCTTGAACTTCCCGCCGGCGGCCTGCAGCTGGATGTTGTCGTTCACCGTGAGCGACGGGAAGATGCCGCGACCCTCGGGGACGTGGCAGACCCCGCGCTGCGACAGCTCGAACGGCCTCTTGCCGGTGACGTCCTCGCCGTCGACGATGATCTGTCCGGCCGACGGCCGGAGCAGACCGGACGCGACGCGGAGCAGGGTCGTCTTCCCGGCGCCGTTCGGGCCGAGAAGCGCCACGACGGCGTTGTCGGGGACGACCAGGCTGACGTCCCGGAGGACCAGGCCGGTGTCGTAGCCCGCGGAGATGTTGCGCAGCTCAAGCAACGGAGACCTCACCGAGGTAGGCGGCACGCACCAGGTCGCTGGCGAGGGCCTCTTGGGTCGTGCCCGAGTAGATGATCTTGCCGAAGTCGAGCACGTAGATCTGCTCGCAGACGCCCGACACCAGGGCCATGTCGTGCTCGACGATGAGCACGCCGACGCCCGTCTCGCGGACGTGGGAGGTGAGCACCTCGCCGAACGCGTCGGTCTCGGACGGGTCGAGGCCCGAGGACGGCTCGTCGAGCAGCAGGAACGTGAACGGCGTCGCGACCGCCCGGGCCAGCTCGACCAGGCGGCGCTGACCGGTCGACAGGTCCCCGACGGTGCGCTTGGCCAGGTGGGTGATGCCGCAGCGGTCCAGCGCGTCGGCGGCCCGCTCGGCGATCTCGCGGGTCTCCTTCGGCGTCGAGAACAGCTGGCCCAGCAGGCGCTGGCTGGAGAACATCGCGGCCGGCCCGGTGCGCACGTTGTCGAGCACGGTCATGCTCTCGAACAGCTCCATGCGCTGGAACGTGCGGCCCAGACCGCGGTGCGCCCGGTTCGACGAGCTGTGCCCGTCGAGCTTCTGCTCACCGAGGTGGACCGTGCCGGAGACCGGCCGGTTCAGGCCGCTGCACGCGTTGAACAGCGTGGTCTTGCCGGCGCCGTTCGGGCCGATGAGGCCGGTGATGGCCCCACCGCGTGCCGTCAGGGTGGCGTCGTTGACCGCGGTGATGCCACCGAAGCGGACGGTGACGCCCTCGACCCTGAGGTCGCCGCCGGCCGTGCTGGTGCCGCCGCTCATCGCCTGCTCCCCGTGTCCTGCAGCGCGCGGCCGGCGCGGGTGCCGGCCCCGTCACCGCTGCGGCGTCGCGCGGACGGCTGCACCGGGAGCGTCGGACCGACGGCCTCCATGCGCTCGCCGACCGGGCTGCGCCCGTCGCGCTCGTTGCCCCGCTGTCCGGTCGCGAAGCCCTTGAGGGCCGGTGCGACCGCGACGCCGATGGCGATGAGGCCGAAGGCCACACCCTGGTACTTGAGCACCGTCGGGTCGTTGAAGGGCGGGTAGATCTTGATGACCTGGAAGACCGCGGCGGCGATGAAGGGCGACAGCACGGGACGACGCCCGCAGAAGCCCAGGACCGCGACGATGATCAGCGAGAACGTGAAGTCGTAGGTGCCACCGGCCGCGCCGGAGGCCGACTCGGGCACCCCGGCCAGCACGCCGCCGCCGATGCCCGCGATGAACGAGGCGATGCAGAACACCAGCACGCGGGTGACCGTGGTGTTGGTGCCGTGCGCGTCGAGCGCGTCCGGCGAGTCCGACAGCGCCCGCAGGAGCGTGCCGAGCCGGCACTGGCGGACGACCAGGACCAGGGCGCACACCAGGACGGTGACGATCAGCGCCAGGTAGTAGTAGCCGCGGTCGCCGGTGAAGTCGATCCCGACGATCTCCGGGCGCGGGACGGTCACCAGGTTGTTCAGCCCGAACATCAGGAAGGACGGGTAGAAGATCGTCTGCAGCAGGATGCCGAAGCCGAACGTCGCGACGGCGACGTAGATCCCGGACAGCCGGATGGCGGGGATCGCGACAGCCGCACCGGCGGGGATCGTGACGAGCCCGCCGAGCAGGATCGCCAGGAACCACGGGACGCCCTCGTTGAGGGCCTTGCCGGTCGTCGTCGCGCCGATGGCGGCGAACCCCAGGTGGCACAGCGAGATCTGGCCCGAGGTCCAGGTCAGCAGGCCGAGCGAGGCGAAGATGATGACGTAGCCCAGCGCCGACGAGTACTGCGTGATGTCGGAGTCGGCGATGACGAAGGGCAGCACCACCAGGCACGCCAGGCCGAGCGCCATCCCGCCGGCCGTGAGCGGGCGGGAGTAGGTCTTGATCGGGCGGAAGCGCCGGGCGTTGCGCACACCGCGCTGCTTGAACTTGCGCGCCGGCACGATGCACAGGACCGCGAACAGCACCAGGAACGGCAGGTTGGACGGGATCTGCTGGATGACGATGCTGTCGGAGCTGCCGGTGAACTGCGGCAGGTAGTTGATGCCGATGCCGATGCCGACGCCGCCGAGCACCGTGAGCGGCAGGCTGTCGAACAGGCCGATCGCCGCAGCGCCGTACGCCGCGATGACCAGCAGCACCAGGCCGGCGACCGAGATGCCCAGCGACGGCGCGAGCAGCATGCCCGAGATCGACGCGAAGCTGGTGCCGAGCACCCAGGCGTAGCGCCGGACGCTGGCCGGGTTGGTGGCCTGCAGGCTGAGCAGGTTCGGGTCGTCGACGACGGCCGTCATGGCCTTGCCGGTGCGGGTGCTGCCGAACAGGTAGAACAGCACGCCGGCCGAGCCGAGCGAGAGCACCGTCAGCATGATGTCGCCGATGGTGACGTTGATGCCGGCGGCCGTGAAGCCGGACTGCGGCAGGTACTCCGCGAACTGCAGCGTCGACGCCCCGTACACCGCGGTGCACAGCGACTGCAGCAGGACCAGCAGGCCGACGGTGGCGACCACGACGCTGACGACCGGCGCCGAGGAGAGCAGCGAGCCGAGCCGCTCGAGCAGCAGGCCCCCGAGGACTCCGACGAGCAGCAGCGAGATGAGGAACGCGAGCGGCCAGGGCAGGCCCTGCTCGACGCGGAACTCGTAGAACATGTAGGCGGACGCCGCGGCGAGCGCGCCGTGGGCGAAGTTGAAGACGCCCGAGGTCTTGAAGGTGAGGACCAGGCCGAGCGCCGCGAGGGCGTAGACCGAGCCGTCGGCGATGCCGGGAATGAGGAAGCGGAAGAAGTCGCTCACGGCTGGCACACCCCGCACGCCATGCGACCGGCCGCGGCGTGCGTCGCGCGGTCGGCGGGCTGGTAGCCCTTGCCGCCGGCCATGACGCAGTCGGAGCGGTGGAAGCGCAGCAGGCCCTGGCCGGCGACGAGCTCGTCGGAGGACGGGCCCGCGGTGATGACCTGGGCGACGACCTGGGCCGGGCCGCGCTGCAGCGGCAGGTCGCCGAGCAGCTCGATGCGGCGCATGCCGATCACGCGGCGGCCGGCCACGAGCAGGGTGAGGCTGGCGAAGCTGACGAGGACGAGGGCGGCGATGCCGACCCCCATGCCGAGCCGCTGGTCGATCCAGTCGGACTTGCCGGCGACGGTGTACCAGGCCGAGAACATCACCAGGACCCCCACCGCGGTCACCCCGGCCCAGCGGGTGACGACGGTGGGAGACCACAGCAGCGTCTCGGGCCGGGTCACGGCGATCTCGCGGCGGGTGCGCAGGCCGTTGGCCACTGCCGCGCGGGAGCCGGGCTGACGGACCGCGCCCTCGTCCTGCCCCCGCGTGAGCAGCGAGCTAGGCATGCCCCACGCCCGTACGGGAGCGCTTCGGGCGCACCGCGGTCGACGTGGCCGTGGAGCGGGCCGCGCGGGCCGGCTTCACCGGCGAGGCGATGACCTCCGTCTGCTCCTCCAGCACGACGTGCGGGCGAGCGACCAGGGACGGGGCCGCGGCGAGGTCGCCCTCGTCACGGGCCGCCGGGCGCTGGGCCGGCAGCTCGTCGGCCGAGTCCCCGTCGACGAAGCGCAGGGTGCCGTCGAGCAGCGCCTGCTCGATGCGGTCGAGCTTGCGCCACTCGTCGCGCAGGTCGGCCGAGATCCACAGGGTGGCGCCGACGCCGAGCATGAACACGCCGCCGACACCACCCGACAGGATGTACGGGGCCTGCTCGGCGAGCAGCGGCGAGCCGCTCACGCCGATCCAGCCGATGAGCAGCAGCAGCGCGCCGAGGACGGTGCAGCCGATGGCCGTAGCCCGGTCCCACTGCGCCTTGAGCAAGACCTTCAGGTCCATGACCACTCCGTGTTCTGTGTCGTGACGATCGAGGTTGCGTGCAGGGCGGTGCGAGGGGGGCGTCCCGGACGCAGGGTCACTTGTTCGGGTCGCTCGGTGCGCGGACGGTGGTGCACAGGGCCTTCGACGTGGGCTTCTCCCAGCGGGAGTTGTCCTTGTTGGCCGAGACGAAGAAGGAGCAGTACGGGATCTTCGGGGCCTTGCCGGCGGTGAAGGTCAGCGGCGCCGTGAGGCCACCCAGGTCGTTGCCCTTGATGGCCTGCAGGCCCTCGACGAACTGCTGGCTGCTCGGCGCGGCACCGAGCTTCGCGCTGCCGGCGACGGCCAGGGCGCCGGCCACCCAGCCGAGCGAGGCGGCGTTGCCGCTGGTGAAGCCGGGGTTGAACTTCTTGACGGACGCCTGCCAGAACTTCTCGGCCGGGGACTCGTTCGCCATCCAGCCGAAGACGTTGAGCGGGACGTAGGTGCCGCCCAGGCTCGGGTTGCCGAGGAACTGCTTCTCGTTGCCGACGCCGAGGGCGTAGGCCATGTACTGCGGCTTGAAGTTGACCTTCGCGCAGTCGTTGGTGAAGCGGACCTGGGCGGCCGCGTCGAAGATCAGCGCGACGACCTCGGCCCCGGCGTCCTGCAGTGCGATGCACTGCGACTGGTAGCTCGGTGAGGTGATCGAGATGCGGGTGTTGTTGACGACCGTGACGCCCTGCGCCTTGGCCAGCTCGGTGATGGCCTTGTCGATCTGGCTGCAGGCCTGGGGGACCTCGGCGCAGTAGACGCTGGCGAGCTTGGTCTTGCCGAACTTCTTCTTGGTGCCCTCGACCATCGCGTAGGAGATCGACTGCGGCGGCGGGCCCTGCGGGAAGATCAGCGGGTTGGAGAACCACGTGTTGTTGGTGAGGTCACCACCGACGATCGGCACCTTGGTGCGGTTCACGACCGACACCATGGCGTCGACGGTGAGCACCTGGATGTTGCCGACGAACGCCGTGATCTTGTCGCTCTGGATCTGGCGGTTCGCGACGCTGACCGCCGTCGCCGGGTCGCCCTGGTCGTCACCGATGATCAGGCGGATCGGGTGGCCGTTGAGACCGCCGCACTCGTTCTGCGCCTTGACGAAGGTCTGCAGCGCCGGGACGACCGGTGAGAACAGCTCGCCGAGCACGCCGGACAGGGTGCTGACGTTGCCCATCGTGATCTGGCTCCCGGTGGCCGGCTTGCACGCCGTCCCGCCGAAAATCTTGGCGGAGTCGTCGGTGGCGAAGCCGGCGGCGGGGGCCGCTGCGGGGGCGGCGGGGCCTCCGCGGGCCGCGGGGGCACCT
>JAOPVV010000222.1 GCA_025966005.1 Frankiales bacterium | reverse complement strand
GCCCCCCGCGCACGGCGGGAGCGGTGGACCGGCCTGGCGGGCGCCGCGGTGCTCGCGGGTGGCGTGCTCGCGGTCACGACGGACGGGTCGCCGGTGCCGCTTCTGAGCGTCAGCGCCCGCGGCTTCGTCGTGACCGTCGTCGGCGGGGGCTTGCCCCAGCCGGTGCCCGTCGACCGCATCGGGACCTCGCTGCTGCTCGACCTCGACGTGCGGGTCGTCGACTGCTCGGTCGACAGCCAGGCTCCGCGGGCCGTCACGGTCGCGGTCCGTCGGGGCACGTTCGGGCCGACGGCGGTGCGGGCGAGCAGCGGCGCGCAGGTCGTCCGGGCGCTCGACCGCCTGGTCAGCCGGACCTGCCGGCGGCCGCGTGGCTGAGGTCCGTCCCGCCGGGCCCGCCGACGTGCGGGGCATCGCCGCCGTCTACGCACCGTGGGTGCGCGACACCGTCGTGTCCTTCGAGGACGTCCCGCCGTCGGCGGACGAGATGGCCGCGCGGGTCGGCGCCGCTCTGCGGTGCCTGGTCGCCGTCGACGGGCGGGAGGTGCTCGGCTACGCCTGCGCGACGCCGCACCGCGCGCGGGCGGCGTACCGCTGGTCGGTCGACGTCGCGGTCTACCTGGCGCCGCAGGCCCGTCGCCGGGGGCTCGGCCGGGCGCTGTACGAGCGGCTGCTCACCGACCTGCGCGACGACGGGCTGGTCACCGCGTACGCCGGCATCACGCTGCCGAACGCCGCCAGCGTCGGCCTGCACGAGGCGATGGGCTTCACGCAGGTCGCCCGCTTCCCGCACGTCGGCTTCAAGCACGGTGCGTGGCACGACGTCGGCTGGTGGGCGCGGCCGCTGGTGGACCGTCTGCCGGTTCCGCCGTCAGGCGGCTAGGTGCTCCGGTGGCCGGGTGCTCCGGTGGCCGGCTGCTCAGGCGGCCAGCGCCGCCGCCACCATCGGGCCCAGGTCGATCCGCTGCTCCGGCAGTGCGTCGAGGGCGAACCAGCGGACGTCCAGCGACTCCTCGCTCACCGCCGGCGTCGCGGCGTCGCGGGCCAGGACCAGGAACTGCACGTCGAGGTGGTGCTCGGCGCCGCAGGGTGCCGGGTGCCGGTCGAGCCGGAACGGCACGGTCGAGGCCAGCCGGAGGTCGGCGACGCCGGTCTCCTCGACCGCCTCGCGCAGGGCGGCCGCGGCCAGGTCGGTGTCGCCGTCCTCGAGGTGACCGCCGGGCTGCAGCCACAGCCCGACCTTGCGGTGCAGCACGAGCAGGACGGCCCGCCGGGAGACGTCGAGCACGACGGCGCTGGCGGTCAGGTGCGAGGGCTGGTCCTCGCGCCGCAGCGCGCCGGCGTCCAGGCGCAGCAGGAAGTCGCGCCGCAGCGCCTGCTGACCGGCGT
Organism: Frankiales bacterium; assembly: GCA_025966005.1. Taxonomy (GTDB): domain Bacteria; phylum Actinomycetota; class Actinomycetes; order Mycobacteriales; family SCTD01; genus SCTD01. The sequence goes on along the minus strand of JAOPVV010000222.1, from coordinate 3,863 downwards.
CGGACGGGGCGTACCCGGCGAGCTGCGACCTCACGTGCGGGCGCTCACGAGAAGACGGGCAGGCGCATGACCCCGGTCGGCGGGTCGAGGTCGGGTGGCAGGTAGAGCCGCTGCACCGCCACCAGTACCGCCTCGGCGACGGTGTCGCGGAAGGCCGGGTCGGCCAGCCGCGCGGCGTCGCCCGGGTGGCTGAGGTGGCCGAGCTCGAGCCGCACCGCGGGCATCCGGGTGAGCCGCAGGACGTCCCACGTCTTCTCGTGCACGTGCAGGTCGAGCAGGTCGGTGCGGGCCACGACCTCGCGCTGCACGAGCGAGGCGAGCTGCTCGCCGACGGTGGAGGTGGTGCCCCGGCCGGCCCCGAAGTGGTAGCAGGCGACGCCGTGGCAGCGGGGGGAGGCGGCGCGGTCGACGTGCAGGGAGAGCACCAGGTCGGCGCCGGCGTCGTTGGCGAACTCGGCGCGCTCGGCGTCGGTCGGGTTGCTGTCGACGCCGCGCGTGAGCAGGGTGCGGACGCCGACGGCGCCGAGGCGCCCCTCGAGCCGAGCGGCGAGGTCCTCGACGATGCTCGCCTCGTCGAGCCCGTGGCCCTGCGCGCCGCGGTCGCTGCCGCCGTGGCCGGGGTCGATGACGACGACCTTGCCCGGGAGCGCGGCCCCCGACCGGTGCAGCGCCTCGGTCTCGCGCATCACCTGCGGGCGTCCGCCGGTGACGTGGCGACCGAGCTGGCGCAGCGCGCGCAGCGTCGCGGGCCCGCAGGTCCCGTCGGGCACCAGGCCGTACTCGCGCTGCAGCCCCCGCAGCGCCCGCTCGGTGCGGGGCCCGAACACGCCGTCGGTGCGGCCGGCGTCGAAGCCGAGCTCGAGCAGCCGCTCCTGCAGCGCGGCGACGTCGTCGCCGACGAACGGGTGGGTCGCCAGCGACAGCAGCCGGTCGCCGAGCGACCAGCGGGCGGCGGCCAGCGCCCGGTAGGTCTCCGGCCCGACGAGCCCGTCGACCGAGAGCCCCCGGCGCTGCTGGAACTCGCGGACGGCCCGGTCGGTGTCGGCGTCGAAGCTGTCGTGGCGGCCGGACAGCAGCCCGAGCACCGTGAGCGTGGCCTGGACGTCGGCCACCGCGGGGCCGGAGTCGCCGAGGCGGTAGAGCTGCACGCGGGGCCTTCCGGACGACGTCGATCGGACCTACGACTGTAGGGCCAGCGCACTGCCCGGCGACGCCCCCGCGCGGCTGCCGTGGCGATGACCTTGGTCGAACTGCTCCTGTTCCCCGGCAGCATGGACGATGCTCTGTGCAGGCTCGACGAGAGGGGGGCGGGCATGGAGCAGGACGACTCCACCGACGCTGACCCCCCGCTGCGGCTGCTGGTCGTGGAGGACGACCTCACGTACGCCGAGATCGTGACGCGGATGCTGCGCGAGCAGCTGCCGGACGCCGAGGTCGAGCTCGCGACCACGCTCGCGGCAGCGCGGACGTCGCTGCAGCGCGAGCTGGACCTGGTGCTCGCCGACCTGTCGCTGCCGGACGCCGCCGGGCTCGAGGTGGTCAGCGCCCTGCGCACCGCCTGCCCCGAGACGGCGGTGGTCGTGCTCTCGCGGCACGACAGCGGCGACTTCGCCCTGCAGGCCATCGCCGCCGGCGCGGACGACTGCCTGGTCAAGGGCGAGCACGACGGCCCGCAGCTGCGCACCACGGTGCTGCGGGCCGTGCAGCGCGTGCGCGCGCAGGCGGTGCGCCAGCGGCGGGAGCGCTTCGCGGCCAGCCTGCTCGACGCCGCGGACAGCCCGACCTGCGCGGTCGACGGTGACGGGCGGGTCGTCTCGGTGAACGCGCCGTGGCTCGCGTTCACCGCCGCCAACGGCGGCGACGCCCAGGCCTGCGGCATCGGCGTCGACTACCTCGCGGCCTGCGACACCGCGTTCGGTGAGCGGTCCGACGGCGCCGCCGAGGTGGCCGCGGGCCTGCGGGCCGTGCTGGCCGGCGGCACCGACCGGGTCGAGGTCGAGTACACCTGCCACGCCCCCGGCCAGCAGCGCTGGTTCTCCGTCCGCATCTCGCCGCAGGTCGAGGCTGCGGGTGCCGTGCTCAGCCACGTCGACGTGACCGCCAGCCGGCTCGCCGAGCGGGCCCGCTCCCGGCGCACCCTGCACGACCCGGTGACGGGCCTGCCGAACGCCGTGCTGCTCGGCGACCGGCTCGAGCAGGCGCTGGCCGAGGGCGCCCGCTCGGGCAACCTGGTGGCCGTCGCCCTGGTCGACGTCGACCAGGCGGGGTCGCTGCTCGACGTCCGGGGACCGGCCGCGGTCGACGCGCTCATGGTCGAGGTCGCCGACCGGCTCACCGGCTGCGTGCGCGACGGCGACACGCTCGCCCAGCTGGGTAGCGCCCGCTTTGCCGTCGTCTGGCGCGAGCTGGGGTCGGCGTCCGAGGCCGGGGACCTGTGCAGGCGGCTCGCCTCGGTCTTCGAGGACCCGTTCGCCCCGCTCGGCCTGCCCGCGGAGGTGACCGCCAGCATCGGCGTCGCCGTCGACCAGTGGGCGCAGACCGGCGACGAGCTGCTGCTCGCCGCCGCTGCCGCCATGCACGACGGCCGCAGGAGCGGACCGGACCGGGTGCAGGTCGCCGCGCCCGCGCTGGTCGCGCCGCGGCGGACCGAGAGCGCGCTGCGGGCGGCGATGGCGGCCGGCGAGCTCGTCGTGCACTACCAGCCGGTCGTCGACCTGACCCGCGGGACGGTCGTGGGCGTCGAGGCGCTGGTGCGCTGGCAGCACCCGGTCGACGGGCTCGTCCCGCCCGACGAATTCATCCCGGTCGCGGAGTCCGGTGGTCTGATCGTCAGCCTGGGGGCGCAGGTGCTCGAGACGGCGTGCCGCCAGGCCGTCCGCTGGCACGCCGGCGGGATGCGGCTGCACGTCGCCGTGAACCTCTCGACCCGCCAGGTCGCCCACCCCGACCTGCTGCGCACCGTCGTCCGCGTCCTGCGCGAGACCGGCCTGGACCCCGAGTACCTCGTGCTGGAGGTGACCGAGTCGGCCGTGATGGAGGACGCGGAGGCCGCCGCCGAGGTCCTGTCGGCCATCGCCGGGCTGGGCGTCTCGCTGTCGATCGACGACTTCGGCACCGGCTACAGCTCACTGGTCTACCTCAAGCGCTACCCGATCCGCGCGCTGAAGGTCGACCGCTCCTTCGTCGGCGGGATGGGCGTCAGCGCGCGCGACGACGCGATCGTGGCGAGCGTCATCGGCCTGGCCCGCGCGGTGGGCGGGTCCTGCATCGCCGAGGGCGTCGAGACCGCGGAGCAGTACGCGGCGCTGGTGGCGCTCGGCTGCGACTTCGCGCAGGGCTGGCTGTTCGGCCGGGCGGTGCCGGCCGCGGACCTCCCCCACCTGGTGCGCAGCTGCGAGGTCGGCCTGCTGGTGCTCCAGGAGTCCGCACCCAGCGGTCCGGACCAGCGCGACCACGCCGGCGACCAGCGCGACCAGGCGGCCGAGCTCCGCGACCACGTCGGCGACGAGCGCGACCAGGCCGGCGACGTCCGCGACGAGGTGGCCGACCGGCGCGACGACCTCGCCGAGCTGCGTGACCACGCCGCCCAGGAACGCGACGTCGCCGGTGACGAGCGCGACGCCGTCGGGGCGCAGCGGGACCGGGAGGGGACGATCCGCGACATGGCCGCGGACCGGCGCGACGACATCGCCGACGAGCGCGACCGGGCCGCCGACGAGCGCGACCTCGCCGCCGACGAGCGGGACTCCGAGGCCGAGCAGGGCGAGGCCGTCGACGAGGCGGCCCCCTTCAGCGTCGCCGGCGCCGAGCTGCTGCGGCGGACGGTGCAGGCCCGCCGTGACGCCGCGTCGGACCGCGAGCGC
>JAOPVV010000221.1 GCA_025966005.1 Frankiales bacterium | reverse complement strand
TCGGGCCAGACGTCCCCGGACCCCCTGCCCCACGACCGGGAGCTGCGCGTGAACGAGACCCAGCCCAAGCTGCTCATGCTGTTCTACGGCGTCGTCGGCTTCCTCGCCGTCGTCGGCATCCTGCTGCTCGTCGTCGACAAGGCCCCCAAGCGCGGACGGGAGAAGGTCCAGCTCGTCGCCTTCCTCGGCCCCGCGCTGGTGCTGCTCCTGGTCGGCCTGCTCATCCCCGCGATCCGGACGGTGGTCCTGTCGTTCAAGGGCCCCGGCAGCATCGGCTGGGTCGGGCTGGAGAACTACGAGTGGATGCTCACCACGTCGGAGAGCCAGCGCATCCTGCTCAACACCGCAGCCTGGGTTCTGCTCGTGCCGCTGCTCGCGACCTCGATCGGACTGCTCTACGCGATCGTCATCGACAAGGCCCGCAGCGAGGCGTTCGCCAAGGCGCTGGTCTTCATGCCGATGGCGATCTCGCTGGTCGCGGCGTCGATCATCTGGAAGCTCGTCTACACGGTGCGGCCGGAGGAGCAGGCCCAGATCGGCCTGGCGAACCAGCTGCTGGTCACGATCGGGCTCGAGCCGTACCGGTTCCTGCAGGACGGCCCCTGGAACACGCTGTTCCTCATCGTGATCATGATCTGGCTGCAGACCGGCTTCGCGATGGTCATCTTGTCGGCCGCCATCAAGGCGGTGTCCGCGGACGTCGTGGAGGCCGCCCGGCTCGACGGCGTCAACGCCTGGCAGATGTTCCGCAACGTGACGCTGCCAAGCATCCGCCCGGCCGTCGTCGTCGTCATGGTCACCATCTCGATCACCACGCTCAAGGCCTTCGACATCGTCCGGACGACGACCGGCGGCCAGTTCGACACCGGCGTGGTCGCGACCGCGCTCTACGACCAGGCCTTCCGCTTCGGCGAGGAGGGCAAGGGCTCGGCCCTGGCCGTGCTGCTGTTCGTGCTGGTCCTGCCGATCGTCGTCTACCAGGTGCGCGTGCTGCGCTCGCAGAAGGAAGTCCGATGACCACTGCTGCCCTGCCCGCCGCCAGCCAGTCGACGGCCACCGTCGCCGTCCCGGAGCAGACGATGGCCGGCCGGGCCAAGAAGCGGCTCACCTCGCGCGCCGCCACGATCACCGCCGTCGTCATCGCCGTGCTGTGGACCGTACCGACCGCGGGGCTGTTCATCTCCTCTCTGCGCCCGGCCGAGGACATCCGCACCAGCGGGTGGTGGACGTTCTTCACCAGCCCGTCGCTGACCCTCGACAACTACGACGAGGTGCTGTTCAGCGAGTCCTCGGGTGCCGGCCAGCTGTCGGGCTACTTCATCAACTCGATCGTCATCACGATCCCGACCGTGCTGTTCGCCCTGGCCCTGGCCGCGTTCGCCGCCTACGCCATCGCCTGGATCCCGTTCCGGGGCGCCAGCTGGGTGTTCATCGGCATCTTCGCGCTGCAGATCGTGCCGCTGCAGATGGCGCTCGTACCGCTGCTCCGGCTGTTCTCCGACGGCGTCAGCCTGGGCAGCGTGACCCTGATCCCCGCGGTCGGTGACGACCTGATCGGCGCGCAGCGGTTCGTGTTCGTGTGGTTCGCCCACATCTGCTTCTCGCTGCCGATCGGCATCTTCCTGCTGCACAACTTCATCAGCGAGCTGCCGCGCGAGCTGATGGAGGCCGCCCGGGTCGACGGCGCCAGCCACTCCCGGATCTTCCGCCAGATCGTGCTGCCGCTCATCGGTCCGGCCCTGGCGTCGTTCGCGATCTTCCAGTTCCTGTGGGTGTGGAACGACCTGCTGGTGGCGCTGATCTTCGCCGGCGGCAACGCCACCACCTCTCCGCTGACGGTCCGCCTGGCCGAGCTGGCCGGCACCCGCGGCGAGGAGTTCCAGCGGCTCACCGCGGGTGCCTTCATCTCGATGGTCATCCCGGTGATCGTCTTCCTGGCGCTGCAGCGCTACTTCGTGCGCGGCCTGCTCGCCGGCGGCCTCAAGGGCTGACCCGGCTCACACCGGCGATCTTCCCCGCGTGCGGGCCGCCGCGGCGCGTCGGCCGTACGCGGGGAGGAAGAGCGCCGGGACGCGGGTCCGGACGGGTCAGTCGCGTTCGCCGCGGACGTACCGGCCGAACCAGTCGTAGGAGGCCTTCGGCACCCGGCGCAGCGTGCCGGGCTCCACCTCGACCAGGCCGAACGTCTTCAGGTAGCCCTCGGCCCACTCGAAGTTGTCCATCAGGGTCCAGGCGACGTAGTCGACGACCGGGACGCCCTCCGATCGGGCCTGCTCGACGGCGGCCAGGTGGTCGCGCAGGTAGCCGATCCGGTCGTCATCCTGGACGGAGCCGTCGTCGCGGCGTCCCTGGTCGTCGAAGGCCGCGCCGTTCTCGGTGACGCGCACCGGCAGACCGGGCAGCTGGTCGGCCAGCGTGCGCAGCACCTCGACCAGGCCGGTCGCGTCGACCTCCCAGCCCATGGCCGTCAGCGGCTCGCGGGGCGCGAAGGAGAACACCGGAGCGCCCGGGTAGGCGTCGACGTCCTGGCCGACCCCGGCCCGGGGCGGGCCGTGCAGGGCGATCCGGTAGGGCGAGTAGTAGTTGAGCCCCACCCAGTCGAGGCTCCCCTGCACCCGCTCGAGGTCGCCGGCCCGGACGAGACCGGGGTCGGCGAGCGCCGTCAGCCGGGTCGGGTAGCTGCCCCGCGCGAGCGCGTCGAGCCACAGCCGGTTCTGGATCGCGTCGACGTGGTCCTGCGCGTCGGGGTCGCCGTCGTCGTCGAGCCGGACGGGCGCCAGGTTCAGGACGATGCCGACCTGCGCGTCGGGCGCGGCGGCGCGCACGGCCTCGGCGCCGAGCGCGTGGGCCAGCAGCAGGTGGTGGGCGGCGGAGAAGGCGGCGTCGCCCCCGCGGACCCCCGGCGCGTACACGCCGGCCGCGTAGCCCAGGAAGGCCGAGCACCACGGCTCGTTGAAGGTGGCCCAGGTGGTGACGCGGTCGCCCAGGCGGGCCGCGACCAGGGCCGCGTACTCCGCGAAGCGCTCCGCCGTCACGCGGGCGGGCCAGCCGCCGGCCTCCTGCAGCGCCTGCGGCAGGTCCCAGTGGTAGAGCGTGGGCATGGCCGTCAGGCCACGCGCCAGCAGGCCGTCGACCAGCCGGTCGTAGTGGTCGAGCCCGGCGACGAGCGCCGGACCGGTGCCGTCGGCCTGGATCCGCGGCCAGGCGATCGAGAAGCGGTACGCGCCGACACCGAGCCCGGCGACCAGGTCGAGGTCCTCGTCGGTGCGGGCGTAGGAGTCGCACGCGACCGAGCCGTCCGAGCCGTCCGCGATCGCGCCGGGGCGGGCGCACAGCTCGTCCCAGATGCAGCGGCCGCGCCCACCGACGCCGAGGGAGCCCTCGACCTGGTAGGAGGCCGTCGCGACGCCGTACCCCAGGGGCAGCATCTAGCGGGGCAGCTGGCCGGGGCCCTTCCAGGGCGCTGCGACCGTGTGGGTGTAGCAGTCGGGGCCGGCGTTGTAGGCCGACAGGCGGCTCCCGCAGACGGTGCAGGCCGCCGAGCCGCTGGTCCGCGCCTTCGGGATCGGCTTCATCGTCGTCCCCGTCACGCGGCTGCCCGATGCCACAGGTGCTCTCCCTCATCGTCACGGCCCGTGTGGCCGCGGTCACACCGACCCTAGGGAGGCATGAACCCGCAGGTCAAGGGGCTGGAGCGGCCGAGACCGGACCGGGCCCCAGCGCGTCCCACCCGGCGACGTCGCCGCCGAGCCGCTGGGCGAGCCCCGCCATCCGGGAGCGCTCCTGGCTGGCCGACAGGGCCGTCAGCACCTGGGTCCGCGACGCCCGGGCGGCCCCGTCCCCGAGGTCCTGGAGGGCGTAGCCGTCCTGCCCCAGCAGCTCGGCGGCGCGGGCCACCGCGGCGGCGTCGGGCAGCGCGACGAGGTGGTGCCGCACGAGCAGCGGCTGGGTCAGGTCGACGCCCCCCTCCCCCGCCTCGGCGAGCACGTGGGAGTCGGCGCGGGCGGCCTCGAAGGCCTGGACCAGGACGACCAGCGAGGGGTCCGCCGGGTCCAGCACCACCGGCGGCGGCGGCTTCCTGCGCCAGGGCAGGCGCACGCCTACCCGCCTTGCCCGGTGGGCGGGGAGCCGGCGGCCGTCGACCCGGCAGGCGTCGACCCGACCGGCGTCGACCCGACGGGCGTCGCACCCGCGGAGGCAGCGCTGACAGCGCGCGCGTCGAGCCGGTCCAGCCGGCGGTCCTCGCGCTCGGCCTCCCGCTCGCTGGCCCGCATCCACTGGGTGAGCAGCACCGCGAGGAACAGCAGCCCGATGACGTCGCCGGAGGCCCACAGCAGCCCGCCCCCGAGCTGCTGCTGGAACACCGACTCGGCCAGCCCGTGCAGCGGCAGGTAGTGCTGGCCGGCCAGCAGGCCGCGCCCGTCCGGCTCCACGCTCATGATCGCGACGCCCAGGAAGGCGTGGAACGGCAGCGTGGCGGCCACCAGCAGCATCCGGAAGGGGTGGCCCGAGCGCCCCGGCACCGGGTCGATGCCCAGCAGCGGCCAGAAGAACAGCGACCCGACGGCCAGGAAGTGCACGTGCAGCAGCTCGTGCAGCACGGTGCTGTCCAGGGTCGCGGCGTACCAGCCGGAGAAGTACAGCGCGAACGGGCTGGCGACGAACAGCACCCACGGGATGAGCGGGAAGCTGACGACCTCGGCGACGCGCGAGTGCAGCAGGCGCAGCAGCAGCCCGCGGGGGCGCTGGGGCAGCGTCCGCAGCGCGAGCGTCACCGGGGCGCCGAGCGCCAGGAACACCGTGGCCACCATCGACAGCATCATGTGCTGGATCATGTGGACCGCGAACAGGCTCGTGTCGTACGCCGCGATGCCCGACAGCGTGGCCAGCGCGACGGTGCCGAGGCCGCCGACGAGGAACGAGATCGACCGGCCGACCGGCCAGCGGTCCCCGCGGGCCGTCAGGCGCCGCACGCCGTAGACGTAGGCCGCCGCCGGGACCAGCACGAGCAGCACCGGCAACAGGTCCGGACGGGCCTCGGTGAGCACCGACAGCGGCCCGAAGTCGGGGAGCCCCTCAGCGTGCGCCGTCACCACCACGGAGACCGTCTGCATGGCCCCAGAGTAGGCGCGCGACACGCTCCCGGCGCGGCGGACGACCCCGCGTGGCCGGTGCGCTCGGGGCCTGGCAGACTCCAGCCCGTGACTGCTGCCCCCGTGCTCGAGAAGCTTCCCGCACACGGGTCCCTCACGCGACCGAACATGGTCAGCGTCGGGACCATCGTGTGGCTGTCGTCGGAGCTGATGTTCTTCGCGGCCCTGTTCGCGATGTACTTCACGATCCGCTCCGTCCAGGGGAGCGAGGTGTGGGCCGAGCAGACCGAGGTCCTCAACGTCCCGTACTCCCTGGTCTTCACGGTGATCCTCGTGTCGTCGTCCGTGACCTGCCAGCTCGGCGTGTTCGCCGCCGAGCGCGGTGACGTCTACGGCCTGCGGCGCTGGTTCGCCCTCACGCTCGGCATGGGCGCGGTCTTCGTCGGCGGCCAGGTGTTCGAGTACATCCAGCTGGTGCACGAGGGGACGACGATCTCCTCCGCGCCGTACGGCTCGGTCTTCTACCTGACGACGGGCTTCCACGGCCTGCACGTCATCGGCGGCCTGTTCGCCTTCGTCATCGTGCTGCTGCGCTCGGCGGTCGGCCGCTTCTCGCCGGAGAAGGCGACCAGCGCGATCGTCACCTCGTACTACTGGCACTTCGTCGACGTCGTGTGGATCGGCCTGTTCGCCGCGATCTACATCATCCAGTGAGCCCCCTCGTCCCACGCAGCCCCTCGTCCCACGCAGCAAGGACCCCCTCGTGAGCAAGCTCGACAAGAAGAAGCGGCGCCAGGGCAAGGTCGGCGGCTACACCGTCGTCCTGCTGGCGCTGAGCGTGGTCGGCGCCCTGTACACCGCCGTCGCCTCCCCCAGCAGCGCCCAGGACGAGCAGCCCGCGCGCAGCCAGTCGATGGCCGTCGAGGAGGGCCGCGACCTGTACCTGTCCGGCTGCTCCACCTGCCACGGCCTCAACCTCGAGGGCGGCTCGGGCGGCCCGTCGCTCATCGGCGTCGGCGAGTCCGCGGTGATCTTCCAGGTCGAGAGCGGCCGCATGCCGCTCAACGCCGGCCTGCAGCAGGCCCCGCGCAAGAAGGTCCGCTACTCCACCGAGCAGATCGACGCGCTCGCGGCGTACGTCCAGAGCAACGGCGGCGGGCCGACCCTGCCGGCCGGCTCGCTCACCGACGGCGACCTGCAGCTCGGCGGGGCGCTGTTCCGCACGAACTGCGCGTCCTGCCACAACTTCGCCGGCTCCGGCGGCGCGCTGTCGTACGGCAAGTACGCGCCCGAGCTCGAGCCGGCCAACGCCCGCGTCATCTACTCGGCCATGCAGTCCGGCCCGGAGTCGATGCCGCGCTACGGCGACAACCAGCTCACGCCCGAGGAGAAGCGCTCGATCACGCGCTACGTCGAGTACATCACCGCCGCCGAGGACCCGGGCGGCGCCGGTCTCGGTCGCCTCGGACCCATCTCGGAGGGCCTGGTCGTCTGGCTCGTCGGGATCACCGCCCTCGTCGCCCTCACGCTCTGGATCGGGGCCCGCGCATGACCACCAGTGGACCCGGCAACACCGGCGGCCAGCAGCCGTCCCCGCCCACCGACCAGACCTCCGCCCAGGCCGCGGGCTCGATCCGCGACCGCCTGCGGTCGCAGCCGACCGACGAGGGGATGCCGGGCGACAACCGCGACAGCGGCATCACCGAGCACGGCTTCACGCAGACCGACAGCCGGGCGCAGCTGCACGGCGAGGGCCGCGACGAGCGCCAGTTCGGCGCGAGCCACCCGCCCGAGGGCGTCGAGGCCCCGGTCCACCGCGAGCTGACCGAGGCCGAGGCCAAGGTGGCCGAGCGCAAGGTCGCCGCCCTGTTCGTCCTGTCGTTCCTGGGCGTTCTCGGCTTCATCGTCACGTTCTTCGCCGGCGAGGAGCAGTTCGGCGAGCCCGGCAGCACGATCTTCACCCCGCTGCTCGGGACGTTCATGGCGGTCGCGCTGTTCGGCATCGGTGCCGGCGCGGTGCTGTGGGCCAAGACCCTCATGCCCGACGAGGAGGCCGTGCAGGAGCGGCACCCCTTCGGCTCCGACCCGGCCGAGCGAGCCTCGACCGCCGAGGCGCTCAAGGAGGGCCTGGCCCAGACCTCGCTCCCCCGCCGCACGCTGCTGCGCAACACGCTGCTGCTTGGCGCCGGCTCGCTGGCGCTGCTGCCGCTGCCCTTCGTGGGCTTCCTCGGCCGGTTCCAGAACAAGGAGACCAAGCTCGCGACGACAGCCTGGGCCGACGGCGTGCGCCTGATCCGTCAGAACGGCACCCCGGTCCGCCTGGGCGACCTGCAGTTCGGCGCCGTCGAGAGTGTCTTCCCTGACGTCAGCCACGGCACGCTCATGCCCGACGCCCCGACGCTGCTCATCCGCATGCGCCCCGAAGAGCTCAACCTGCCGCCGGAGCAGCAGGAGTGGGCCTACCAGGGCCACGTCGCCTACAGCTCGATCTGCACCCACCTGGGCTGCCCGGTGAAGCTGTACGAGCAGCAGACGCACAACCTGCTGTGCCCGTGCCACCAGTCGACGTTCTCGGCCTCCGACGGCGGCAAGCCGCTGTTCGGCCCGGCCGCCCGCCCGCTGCCTCAACTGGCGATCACCCTGGACGCAGAGGGATACTTCGTCGCGACGGGTGACTACAAGGAGCCCATCGGGCCGAGCTACTGGGAGCGCAACTCATGAGCCTTCTGCAGAAGGGCGCCGACGGCACCGCCGTCTGGGTCGACGACCGCCTCGGCTCGTCGAACTT
>JAOPVV010000202.1 GCA_025966005.1 Frankiales bacterium | reverse complement strand
GCCCCTGCCCCCTGTCGCGCGGTCGCGGGGGAGGCGTCGCGCGGCCGGGGCTCTCCCCCGCCGTCGCCCGGTGCCGGACGTCCGTCCACGCTCGCGCCGGGCTGGTCGGTCCGCACCCCGAGGGGTGAGGCGGAGGCCTCCCCCGCGAGAGTGCGCAGGAGGACCGGCGCGACCTCCGGCGCGCGGCGGCTCCTCGCCGGGCCTACCGGCGGGCGGCGGCCTGGACGAGCAGGTCGCGCAGCAGCTCGCCGAACGAGAGCCCGGCGGCCTCGACGGCCATCGGCAGCAGCGACGTCTCGGTCATGCCGGGCGCGGTGTTCACCTCGAGCAGCTGGACGGTCCCGTCGGCGTCGACCACCAGGTCGACCCGCGACAGGTCGCGCAGCCCGAGGGTCACGTGCGCGGCGACGGCGGCCTGCGCGACGGCGGCGGACAGCTCGGCCGACAGCCGGGCGGGGGCGAAGAACTCGGTCTGCCCGGCGGTGTAGCGAGCGGTGTAGTCGTAGACGCCGGACAGCGGCACGACCTCGACCGCGGGCAGCGCCCGGGGGCCGTCGCCGGTGTCGACGACGGTGACCGCGACCTCGGTGCCGGTGACGAAGTGCTCGACCAGCGCGGCCTCGCCGTAGGAGAAGCAGGACACCATCGCCGAGGGCAGCTCGTCGGGCTTGTCGACGGTGGTGCAGCCCAGCGCCGAGCCGCCACGGGCCGGCTTGACCATCAGCGGCAGTCCGAGGTGGCCGACCAGCCGGTCGAGCACGGCCGCGGCGCCGAGCTCGCGGAAGGCGGCGTGCGGCAGCACCACGGACGCCGGGGTCGACAGGCCGGCGCGGGAGGCCAGCGCCTTGGCGGTCGGCTTGTCCCAGGCGATGCGGCAGGCGTCCGGTGTCGACCCGACGTACGGCACCTCGGCGATGTCGAGGACCTCGCGCAGCGCGCCGTCCTCGCCGGCCCCGCCGTGCACGGCGACGAGCACGGCGTCGTACGGCGTCTCGGCCAGGTGGGTGAGCAGCGAGGCGTCGGCGTCGCGCAGGTCGGCGTCGACGCCCACTGAGCGCAGGGCGTCGAGCACGCGGCGGCCGGACCTGAGCGAGACGTCGCGCTCGTGCGACAGCCCGCCCGCCAGGACGAGGGCCCTCATGCCATGTCCGGGGACGGCGACTCGGACTGCTGCCGCGACGGGCGCAGGGGTCCGGTGGAGCCGAAGGTGTTGCGCAGCTCGACCTCCTCCTCGAGGACGGTCCCGAGCCGGCGCACCCCCTCGCGGATGCGGTCGGGCTCGGGGTAGCAGTAGGACAGGCGCATGTGGTTGCGGCCGCTGCCGTCCGCGTAGAAGGCGGTGCCGGGGACGAAGGCGACGCGCGCGGTCACCGCGCGGGGCAGCAGCACCTTGGAGTCGAGGTCACCGGGCAGCGTGACCCACACGTAGAAGCCGCCCGTCGGGTGGGTCCACGTGGTGCCCTCGGGCATCTGCTGGACCAGCGCCTCGAGCATCGCGTCGCGGCGCTCGCGGTACATGCCGCGGAACGCACCGACCTGGCCCTGCCAGTCCTGCGTGGAGAGGTACTCCGCCACGAGCATCTGGTTCAGCTGCGGCGGGCAGAGCACGGCTGCCTCAGCGGCCAGCACGAGCTTCTCGCGCACGGCGTGCGGCGCCAGCACCCAGCCGACGCGCAGGCCGGGGGCGAAGGTCTTGGAGAACGAGCCGAGGTACAGCACGTCGTCCTCGCCGCCGCGCGCACGGATCGCGGGGGTCGGCGGGGCGTCGAAGCCGAGCAGGCCGTACGGGTTGTCCTCGAGCACCATCAGCCCGGCGGACTGGCAGATCTCGAGCACCTCGGCGCGGCGCGACTCGACCATCGAGACGCCGGCCGGGTTGTGGAAGTTGGGCACCGTGTAGAGGAACTTCGCGCGCCGGCCGCTCGCGCGGACGTTCGCGATCGTCTCGCGCAGCGCCTCGGGGACGAGCCCGTGCTCGTCCATCGCGACGTGCACGACGTCGGCCTGGTAGGCCGAGAACGTGCCGAGCGCGCCGACGTACGACGGGGCCTCGGCGATGACGACGTCGCCCGGGTCGATGAACACGCGCGTCACCAGGTCGAGCGCCTGCTGGCTGCCGACCGTGACGACGACGTCCTCGCTGGAGGCGTGCACGCCCTCGAGCGCCATCACCTCGCAGATCAGTTCGCGCAGCACGGGATCGCCCTGGCCGGAGCCGTACTGCAGCGCCTGCGCGCCCCGGCCGGAGACCAGCTCGCCCATGAGCTTGCCGACCGCGTCGAGCGGCAGCGCCGACAGGTTGGGCATGCCGCCCGCCAGGCTGACCACCTCGGGCCGGCTGGCGACGGCGAACAGAGCTCGGATCTCGGAGGCGGTCATGCCGTGGGTCCGCTGCGCGTAGCGGTCCGTGAAGGCGTCCAGCGTGACAGCTGTCGAGGGCCGGGACATGGCTCGACGGTACCCGCGGGTCCTCGGCCGGTCGCCGCGGTTTCCGGGGCAGGAGGCGCCCGCTCCCGTACCCTGGGCGGACCTGACCGTGACCGACAGGAGCCGACCGGTGCCTGAACGCCCGTCCGCCCGCGCCGTCGGTGGCCTCTCGCTCGGCCTGGTCCTCGGCATCCTCGGCGGCTGGCTCGCCGGTCTGGTGCGGGTGCGCAAGTGAGCCGCCGGGCCGTCAACATCACCCTGGACAACCTCGACGACCTGCCAGGGCGCTGCCGCGCGTGCGTGTTCTGGGAGCTCGACCCGGTCGCCGCCGACCGCGCCGTCGAGGCCGGTGACACCGGCTTCGAGAAGGAGTCGTGGGTCTCCGCGACGCTGCTCGACTGGGGCTCCTGCGGCAAGGTCGTCTACGTCGACGGCGTGCCGGCGGGGTTCGTCATGTACGCCCCGCCCGGCTACGTGCCGCGCTCCATCGCCTTCCCGACGTCGCCGGTGAGCGCCGACGCGGTGCTGCTCATGACGGGTCACGTGCACCCGGACTTCGCGGGCGGCGGGCTCGGCCGGGTGCTGCTGCAGGGCGTCGCCAAGGACCTCACCCGTCGCGGTGTGCGCGCCATCGAGGCCTTCGGCGACGAGAAGTGGGAGTCGCCCGCGTGCGTGCTCCCCGCGGAGCACCTGCGGTCCGTCGGCTTCAAGACGGTCCGGCCGCACCACCGCTTCCCGCGGCTGCGCCTCGAGCTGAAGTCCGCGGTGTCCTGGCGCGAGGACGTGGAGGTCGCGCTCGAGCGGCTGCTCGGGTCGATGAGCCCGGACCCGCTGCTGCGCCCTGTCTGACCGGCCCCCGCCGCGCATCACGGTCTCGATCCCGGGCCGCGGTGAGGTGCCGGGCGAGCTGCTCGCCGTCGGACCGCCCGCGCC
>JAOPVV010000150.1 GCA_025966005.1 Frankiales bacterium | reverse complement strand
GGTGCGTGCGGCGGGCGATCGTCGCCAGGCCCTCCGGGCCGTGGTACACGGCGTACATGCCGGCCATGACGGCGAGCAGCACCTGGGCGGTGCAGATGTTGCTGGTGGCCTTCTCGCGGCGGATGTGCTGCTCACGGGTCTGCAGCGCCAGGCGGTAGGCGGGGTCGCCGTCGGCGTCGACGCTCACCCCGACCAGGCGGCCGGGCCTCGAGCGCTCCAGGCCCTTGCGGACGGCCATGTACCCGGCGTGCGGGCCGCCGTAGCCCAGCGGGACGCCGAAGCGCTGGCTGCTCCCGACGGCGACGTCGGCGCCGAGCTCGCCCGGGCTGGTGAGCAGGGTGAGTGCGAGCAGGTCGGCGGCGAGCACCGCGATCGCGCCGCGCTCGTGGGCGGCGTCGACGACGGCGCGGGGGTCGCGGACCGCGCCGGAGGAGCCGGGGTACTGCACGAGCACGCCGAACACCTCGCCCGCGGGCAGCCCGTCGGACAGGTCCTCGACCCGCACCTCGATGCCGAGCGGGAGGGCGCGGGTCTGCACGACCGCGATCGTCTGCGGGTGGCAGTCGGCGTCGACGACGAAGGCCGCCCCCGTGGAAGCCTTGCTGCTCCGGCGGGCGAGCGTCATCGCCTCGGCGGCGGCGGTCCCCTCGTCCAGCAGGCTGGAGCCGGCGATCGTGAGGCCCGTCAGGTCGGTGATGACGGTCTGGAAGTTGAGCAGCGCCTCCAGGCGCCCCTGACTGATCTCGGGCTGGTAGGGCGTGTACGCGGTGTACCAGCCCGGGTTCTCCATGACGTTGCGCAGGACGACCGGCGGCGTGTGCGTGCCGCTGTAGCCCAGGCCGATCATCGGGACGGTCACGGTGTTCTGGTCGGCCAGCGCGCGGAGCTCGGCGAGCACCTCCGGCTCGGACAGGCCGGCGTCCAGGCCCAGGCGCTCGGTCGCGCGGATCGCCTCGGGGACGGCGTGCTCGGCGAGGTCGGCGAGGCTGCTGTGGCCGAGGACGGCCAGCATCTTGGCCTGCTCGTCGGCGCTCGGGCCGATGTGCCGGGTCGCGAACGGGGCGGCGTTCTCGAGGTCGCGCAGGGACATCAGGGCTCCGGGGCTCGGGCTCAGCGGCGCACGGGCGTGCGGCGGTGCCCTCCCCGCTCTGTCATGGGACCTGAGAGCTTCACCCGGTCGCCCGGGCTTGCACCGTCGGTGGAGCCTGTCGGCTCGCTTTCCAGAGTCGCCTGACCCGCGCGGTCCGGTGGCCTGAGAGGTTGGAGGTCCTGGGGAGGATTGCTCCTTCGGCGCCCCGCACTGGCGGTACGGGGACTCTCCCGCGCGGGATCGTCAGCCCCCTGAGCGTACCGTCGGCAGCCCGGCCCGCCCGGTGACGCGCCCCACGTACGCCCGCTCCCAGGTGATCCGCTGCAGCATCCCCGTGCTCAGGGCGGCGTACGGCTGCTGAGGACAGCGATCCTTCTGTGGATCACCGCCGTACGGCCGCGCTGATCATCCGCAGGATCCCCGCCCTCAGCGCGCCCGGCGGCCCCGAAGGACGGCGATGCTGCGGATGATCAACCGGGCGGGACACGCCGGAGGGCCGCCCCCCTGCTGGGGTGCGGCCCTCAGGGGCGTACGGGGTGCTACGCGGTGGTGCGGCGACGGCGGCGGCTGGCCAGCTCGTCGGCGGCGCTCTCGGCAGCCGCGTCCGTGGTGCCCGCAGCCGTGGCCCGCTCCCCCGGCAGCGAGGCGAGGGTGCCCTCGACGTCGCGGACGTGGCGACCCACGGCGATGGCGAAGACGGCCTGGCCGCCCTGCAGGAGGTCGACGATCTCGTCGTTCGAGGTGCACTCGTAGACAGTGGTGCCGTCGCTCATGAGCGTGATCTGTGCGAGGTCCGCGACGCCGCGGTCGCGCAGGGTGCCGATCGCGGTGCGGATGTTGACCAGGGAGACGCCGGCGTCGAGCAGCTTCTTGACGACCTTGAGCACGAGGATGTCGCGGAAGCTGTACAGCCGCTGCGTCCCGGAGCCGGACGCCTCGCGGACGCTGGGCTCGACGAGACCGGTACGGGCCCAGTAGTCGAGCTGCCGGTAGGTGATGCCGGCCGCGCTGCAGGCGGTGGGCCCGCGGTAGCCGACGTCCTGCGGCGAGCCGCCGGGGCGCTGCTCCTCGGGGAGGTCGTCGAACAGCGTCCCCTGCAGGCCCAGCGACGGTCGAGCGCCGACCGCGTCTTCTCCTCCGGGTGTCTCGTCCACCACGGCAGGCTCCTGTCCTCGGTCCGGTCACCCACCGGAGGGGGGCCGGCGGTCCTGGGATGCGGTCCCGGGTCCGGTCGGCCGGGACGGACGCTAGGGAGTGCGGGAGGCCGGGTCAACGACGTCGGGCGGCGCGTCGCCACCCTGGACCTCAGGTCGAGGTCAGGAGTCCTTCTCGAAGTCCTCGGGGCTGATCTGGTCGAGGAACTCGCGGAACTTCTCGACCTCGTCCTCCTGCTCGTCGGGGATCGCGATGCCGGCCTCGTCGAGCACGGCCTGCTCGCTGCGGATCGTCGCGCCGCTGCGCATCGCCAGCGCGATGGCGTCCGACGGCCGGGCGCTCACGGTGACGCCGCCCTCGAAGGCGAGCTCGGCGTAGAAGACGCCCTCGCGCAGCTCGGTGATGGTCACGGTCTGCAGCGGCCGCTCGAAGGCGGCGAGCAGGTCGCGCATCAGGTCGTGCGTCATGGGGCGGGCGGTGACCACGCCCTGCTGGGCGAACGCGATGGCGGTCGCCTCGACCGCACCGATCCAGATCGGGAGGTAGCGGTCGCCGTCGACCTCCTTGAGCAGGACGATCGGCTGCTGGCTCGGCAGCTCGACGCGCACGCCCACCACGCTGAGCTCGGTCAGCGACGAGCTGTCACCGGGGTCGGTCACGTGCGTCCTCCTGCAGGTCGAGCGGTGGTCGAGCGGTGTCCGGGACGGTGCCGGGACGTCTGCCGAGCGTACGCCGGACGGTGGCCGCGGACCCGCCCCACCTCGAGCGGCTCGTCGCCGCGGGCCGTGTCGGCCACGAGCGACCGCTCAGCGGCGCAGGCCGGGGCCCAGGCCTGTGCGGACCAGCGTGGCGTGCAGCTTGACCGACAGGGCCGCGAGCTCGCGGGCGACCTCCTCGGCGCGGGCGCGGGCCTCGGGGTTGCGCTGGCGCACCAGCGGCGTCACGACCTGCTCGACGAGCCCGATCTCGCGCTCGGCAGCGGCCTTGAACGGGCGCAGGTGACGCGCCTCGATGCCGAACCGGGCCATCTCGGCGACGGTCTTGGCCACGACGAGCGCGTTGCCGTCGTAGTGGCTGCCGCCGGGACGGGGCGCGAGCAGGCCGTACTGCTCGAGCTGGTCGAGCTGCTCGGGGGCCAGGCCCGCGGCGTCCTGCAGCTCCTTGCGGGAGAGCCGGATCTCGCTCACGTCGGGCAGGAACGCCTCGGGGCCGGGCAGGCCCTCCGCCGCCACGAGGGCCCGGGGGACCTTGGGCCCGCCGGCGCCGAGGGCCGGCGGCTCGAGACCCCGGTCGATCGCGTCCAGGTGCTCCTTGATGACCCTCAGGGGGAGGTAGTGGTCGCGCTGCGCCGACAGCACGTAGCGCAGCCGGCTGAGGTCCTCGCGGGAGAACTTGCGGTAGCCGGACGCGGTGCGCTCCGGCTCGACCAGCCCCTCGGCCTCCAGGAAGCGGATCTTGGAGATGGTGATGTCGGCGAAGTCCGGACGGAGCTGGCCCAGGACCTCGCCGATGCTCATGAAGGCCCGGGTCGGCACGGCCGACCCGGTGGCGCTCAGGCTCGAGCTCACCCCTCGCCCCCGCGGGGGCCGACGAGGAACACGAGCCGGTACTTGCCGATCTGGACCTCGTCGCCACCGGCGAGCCCGGCCGCGTCGATGCGCTCGCGGTTGAGGTAGGTGCCGTTGAGGCTGCCGACGTCCCGGACGACGAAGCCGGCGGCCTCGCGGACGAACTCCGCGTGCCGACGGGACACGGTGACGTCGTCGAGGAAGATGTCGGAGTCGGGGTGCCGGCCGGCCGTGGTGACGTCGGCGTCGAGCAGGAAGCGGCTGCCGGCGTTCGGGCCGCGCTTGACGACCAGCAGGGCGCTGCCCGGCGGCAGCGCCTCGGCGGCACCGGAGTCGGGGCCGCTCTCGGCCGGCGCCGGGGTGGCCTCGCCCTCGAGTGCGCCCTCGAGCGCCGCCAGGGAGATGGTCGACGTCGTCTCGACGGCACCCTCGGCGCCGGCGCGGGACAGCGCCGCTCCACAGCGGGCGCAGAACCGGCTGCCGTCAGGGTTCTGATGGCCGCACTGGTTGCAGAACACGGGCTGACGCCTCCTGGGAAGGTCGTGCGCGGTCCGGTCCGCGGGACGGCGGTGCCGGCTGTCGTACGGGTCTCCCCGCCCCGGTAGCGGCCTCGACCGCCTCTCCGAGGACGCCGAACCTAGTCGGCGCCGCGCAGCAGGGTCAACCGCCTCATGAGGCTTGAGCGCACGTCAGCCTCGACCCCAGGTCGAGACGCGTCGCCGTCAGCCGGCCGTCAGCGCGGCGTACGCCGCCTCGTCCAGCAGGGTCGCCGTGGACAGGGCCTGCTCGACACCACCGGCGGGGCGGAGCTCGACCATCCAGCCCTCCCCCAGCGGGTCGCTGTTGAGCAGCTCGGGGGCGGTGTCGAGCTGGTCGTTGGCGGCCGTGACGGTGCCGGCGACCGGGGCGTAGACGTCCGAGACGCTCTTGGTGCTCTCGACCTCGCCGAAGGACTGGCCGGCCGTGACCTCGGCGCCGACCGACGGCAGCGTCACGAAGACGATGTCGCCGAGCGCCTCCTGCGCGTACGGGGTGATCCCGATGCGCAGGACGGCGTCGTCACCGGTGCCCACCACCGCGATCCACTCGTGCTCGGCGGTGTACGTCAGGTCGGGCACGGTGGGGCCTCTCGGTCGGGTCGTGCCCCCGCTCAGGAGGCCGGGCGAGCGTAACGAGGCGGTGTGACCGCTCGCAAGGCGCCCACCAGCAGGTCCTCGCCCCTCACCACGACGGCCCGGCCGTCGAGCTGCTCGACGGTGTCGACGACCCCACCGGGGATGCCGAGGGCGGTCTCCATGGTGGTCGGGTCGCCCAGCACGGTGAAGCGGTAGGGCGGGCGGAGCAGGGTCCCGTCGACGACGATGCCGCCGTCCTCACCGTCGAGCAGGGAGGTGGACGCCACCACCCGCACCGCGCTGCCCGCCGCGTCGTCGGTGTCGCCCGGAGCCACCGGTCCCTCGACCTGCATCGCCTCCGCGCCAGCGGCCCGGAGCTCCTCCAGCGCGCCGAGCAGCACGCCAGCGCTGATCATCTCCTGCGGGTCGCTGATCGTGAGCCGCAGGCCGGGGCCGCGGGCTGTCACGCTGCCCGCCAGGACGCCGAGCAGCTGGGTGCGCCGGCGGGCGTCGGCCAGCGCCGCCTCGTTGGCGCCGGTGCCGGAGGTGAGGTCCTCGCGCGTCCGCTCGAGCGCGGACACCTCGGCCCGCAGGCGGTCGTTGCGGTTGGCCAGCTCGTCGAGGATCTGGACGAGGTCCTCCTGGCGGGCCGCGGCGAGCGGACCCTCCTCCTGGGTGGAGCGGACCTGGACGACGGCGGCGAAGCCCAGCACGGCGAGCAGCGCCGCGACCGCCAGGTCGACCCGCCGCAGCCGCGGGGTGAGCAGGCGCCGCAGCCGGCTCGGCCCCGGACCGGCAGGTCCCGGCGCGGGCCTGGTCATGCGTGGAAGACGCGGCGCCGGATGGCGGCGGCGTTGCTGAAGATGCGGATGCCGAGCACGACGACGACGCCCGTCGAGAGCTGGCCGCCGACGCCGAGCTGGTCGCCGAGGAACACGACGAGTCCGGCGACCACGACGTTGCTCACGAACGACACGACGAACACGCGGTCGTCGAAGATCCCCTCGAGCTGGGCCCGGACAGCGCCGAACACCGCGTCGAGGGCGGCCACCACCGCGATCGGCAGGTAGGGCTGCAGCGCCGCCGGGACGGTCGGCTCGAGGACGAGCCCGAGGACGACGCCCAGCACCAGCGCGAGGGCGGGGATCACGAGGCGGCTGCCGGGACGGGCGAGGCTGCACGCAGGTCGGGGTCGGCGGCGCCGGGCAGCGTCAGCTCGTCCTGGCGCCGGACCTCCAGGCGCAGCCCGTAGGCGTTGGAGTCGTCGAACAGCCGCCGCCCCACCGGACCGTCGAGGAAGCCCAGCTCGAGCTGCGCCGGCGGGCCGACGGCGCGCAGCACGTACGGCGGCTTGAGCGGCAGCAGGTCGACCAGCACCGCCGAGCCCGCGCTGCGCTTGGCCGTGAGCGCGGTCAGGCGCTGGCCGTTGATGCTGATGGCCTCGGCGCCCGCCCCCCACAGGGCGTTGACGGTGTCCTGGACGTCGGTGTCGCGGATGCGTCCGTCCTCCACGGTCTCGGGGTTGCGCTCGGGGTCGGGCGCGGCGTCGTCGAGCGTGACGACGACACCGGGCCCGCGCACGGGAGTGGTGGCGCTGGCAAGGCCGAGCTCGTCGAGCCTGGCGGCCACCGCCCGGCCGGCGGCGTCGGCACCGAGGGCCTGCTCGCGCAGCCCGCTCAGCTCCTGGCGCAGGGCCTCGGCCCGGCCGTCCAGTGCGTCGCTCTCGGCCGTGCGGTCGCCGACCTCGGCGGCCAGCTGGCCGCGCAGGCCGGTGTCAGCCTCCTGACGGGAGCGCACCTGCGACACGGCCGCGCCGGTCACGACGCCGAGGACGACGATCGCGGCGACCGTCACGACGCCCCGCTGGCGCGGTCTGCGGGACGGTGCGTCGGTCGAGGAGGCCTCCCCGGACCGGAGCGCGGCGCGCTCGGCGTACGCCTCGTCGAGCGTGTTCGCCATCATGTCGACAAGGAGAGACATCGATCCGTCGACTCGGCGGGCCGGCGGCGTGCCGGTCGCGGAGGGGGTCGTCGTCACCCCTTCATCCTGCCTCAGCCGGGCCGCCCCGCGGACCACGACATGGCCCGGCTCAGGACTGCGTCGCCTGCACGACCTCGGCCCAGGTCGTCATCAGCGCCGCGGCCTCGGCAGCGTCGCGCCCCTCGGCCCAGACGTGCGTGACCGCCTCGGCCGGGTCGGGCAGCACGAGCGCCCAGCGGCGCTCGCCCTCGACGACCCGCACGCCGTCGGTCGTGTCGACCTCGAGCCCGCCGGCCGCCGCCACGACGGTCCGCATGACCGCTCCCTTGACCGCCCACGGCGTCAGGACCGAGCGCCGCACCACGTGGGCGTGCGGGATCCGGGC
Source organism: Frankiales bacterium (assembly GCA_025966005.1). Classification (GTDB taxonomy): domain Bacteria; phylum Actinomycetota; class Actinomycetes; order Mycobacteriales; family SCTD01; genus SCTD01. The sequence goes on along the minus strand of JAOPVV010000150.1, from coordinate 3,417 downwards.
GTCGATCTGCGACAGGGTCAGCCGGGTGCGGGCGACCAGGCCCAGCAGCCGGACGAACGCCGCCACCGCGTCGAGCGCCGACGACAGCTCGGGCAGGACGTAGCCGCCGAGCCCGTCTCCGGCGAACACGACGTCGGGCTGGCGGGCGGCCCTGGCCAGGTCGTCCGGTGCCGTCGATGTCCACAGCACCCCCGTCCCGTGGAAGCTGGTCACCTGCTCGGCAACGCGCGTGGTGGTGACCGGCAGCGCGATCCGTCCTCCCCGCCGCTCCGCGGCGACCAGGTCGAGCAGGACCAGCAGCGCACGGTCGTCCTGCACGAGGTGGCCGAGCTCGTCCAGGAGCGACAGGCGCTCCCCCACGTGGTCGAAGCGGACGCCGAAGTCCGCCCGCGAGCTCGCCACCAGCTCGCCGAGCCGCTGCAGGTCGCGCATCCGGTCGGCGACGCTCTCGCTGGTCGACGCCTCGCTCAACCGGTTGTTGACGGTCAGCACCTCGACGCCGAGCCGACCGAGCAGCGTCGGCAGGACCAGCGAGACCGCGCCGCCGGAGGTGTCCAGCACGACCTTGAGGCCCGCGCCCTCCACACCGGAGACGTCGACGGCCCGCAGCAGCTCCTGGGTGTAGGTCTCCACGGTGCGGGAGGGGAAAGTCAGCTCGGCGATCTCGCCCGGGAACGCCCGGCGGAACTCCTGCCGCGACAGCACCCGCTCCAGGCCACGCTGCGCCACCGGGGACAGGTCGGCGCCGTCGGCGTCGAGGAAGACGATGTCGACCGACTGCGGATCGCCGGGCGTGGTGCGCAGGACCATCCCGCCGACGGCGTCGCTGCGGCCGGTCTCGAAGCGCGTGATCGGCATGGGCGCGACCTCGAGGTCGCGGACGTCGATCGCGCTGGCCGTCAGCGCCGCGATGACGGCGCGCTTGAGCGCTCGCGCGGCCCGGGAGCTGTCCCGCGCCGTGACCACGGCGCTGCCCTTGCGCAGCGTGGTCGCGTACGCCGAGGCCAGCCGCACGACGTGCTCGGGCGTCATCTCGACGTTGACCAGACCCGAGACGCCGCGCGGCCCGAACAGCGACGAGGTGCCGCGGCTCTCCCAGATCACGCTGGTGTGCACCACCGCCCCCGCCTCGATGGTCTTGTGCGGGTAGACCTTCACACCGTCGGCGAGGTAGGCCTCCTCCTTGACGACGCACTCGTCGCCGACGACCGCGCCCTACTCGATCCGGGAGGCCCGCATGACGTCGGTGTTCTTGCCGATGACGCAGCCGCGCAGGCTGACCTGGGGCCCGACGAAGACGTTGTCGTGGACGACGGCGCGCTCCACGACGGCGCCGCCCATGACGACGACGTTGTCGCCGAGCACGGTCCCGGGGCGGATCGAGGCCCCGGCCTCGACCTTGGCGTAGGCGCCGATCACGAGGGGGCCCTCGAGGACCGCGTCCTCGTCGACCTCGGCGCCCTCGCCGATCCACACGCTGGGAGCCACTTCGAAGCCGTCGATCTCGACGTCCACTCGACGGTGAAGCACATCGGCATTAGCGCGTCTGTACGAGTCGAGGCTCCCGACGTCCTCCCAGTAGCCCTCGGCGACGTGCCCGAACAGCGGAGCCCCCTCGGCCAGGAGGGCGGGGAAGACCTCCCCGGACCAGTCGACCGGGCGACCCCGCTCGACGTAGCGGAAGACCTCCGGCTCCATGACGTAGATGCCGGTGTTGACGGTGTCGCTGAAGACCTGCCCCCAGGTGGGCTTCTCCAGGAAGCGCTCGATGCGTCCGGTGTCGTCCTGGATGACGATCCCGAAGTCGACGGGGTCCGGCACCCGCGTCAGGCACGCGGTCACCAGCGCGCCGGCCTCCCGGTGCGCCCGCACCAGCGCGCCGAGGTCGATGTCGGTGAGCGCGTCGCCCGAGATCACCAGGAAGGCGTCGTCCTGCAGGGCGTCCGCCGCGTTCGCGACCGAGCCGGCCGTCCCGAGGGGGGTCTGCTCGGTCGCGTAGCTCAGGTGCATCCCGAGCTCGTCGCCGTCCCCGAAGTACGTGCGGACCAGGCTGGCCAGGAACTGGACGGTCACGACGGTCTCGTCGAAGCCGTGCCGCTTGAGCAGCCGCAGCACGTGCTCCATGAGCGGCCGGTTCGCGACCGGGAGCAGCGGCTTGGGCTGGTTGGCCGTCATCGGGCGCAGGCGGGTGCCCTCACCGCCCGCCATGACGACCGCCCTCACGCCGGGCTCGGCCCCTCCGGCGTGGGCACGGGCCGGTCGCGCACCGGCCGGTCGCGCAGGAGCCCCACGCACTGCACGGCGTACAGGATCCCGGCGTACCAGTACAGGGTGCTGCCCCAGGTGGCGAAGGCCCAGCCCAGGGGCCGGAACACCGTGGACAGCAGGTCGTCGCGGTCGGGCAGCGCCGCCAGCAGCATCGGGAACGCGTAGAGCAGGTTGAAGGTGGCGGCCTTGCCCAGGAAGTGCACCGGGGGCGGTCCGTAGCCCTTGCGCCGCAGCGGGAAGAAGAACAGCCCGAGGAACAGGTCGCGGCTGATCAGGCCGAGCGCCCACCACAGCGGGAGCCCGTCGCGGGCCACGAGCGCGAGCAGGGTCGCCAGGATGTACAGCCGGTCGGCGAGCGGGTCGAGCAGCTGGCCGAGCCGGGTGAACTGGCCGTAGGTCCGGGCGATCTTGCCGTCGAGGTAGTCGCTGACGCCGGCCGCCATCAGCAGCAGGATGGCGCGCCCGTCCTGCTCGGTGACGAGCGTCCAGTACAGGAACAGCGGCACGCCCAGGCAGCGCAGCGCCGACAGGACGTTGGGCACCGTCCAGATGCGGTTCGACAACGCCGTCGCGCTCGTGCTGCCGTGCTGGGCGGGGCTCGCCACGGGCCTCCTCCGCTGGACCGGTCCCGCACCCTACCGACGTCCTGCGGGCGCGGCAGCCCCGCCGGGCCCGTTGTGCGGCCTAGCCTGCCCGCGTGGTCCTCAAGGCGCTGGTGCTCCTCGCCGTCGTCGTGCTGGTCGCCCGCAGGTTCTTCCCGCACCGCCGCATCAGCTGGGCGCTCCCGGTGGTGCTCGGTGTGACGATCGTCGTCGTCCGCGGGCTGGCGTACGTGTTCGCCGACGGGGCACGGTGACGTCGGTCGTCCCGAGCCCGGCCGCGGTGGCCGGCTCGCGCTGCCGCGCCCGCGGAGTCCGGAGGTGAGCGTGTCGCGTCGCGGCGCCGTCGTGCTGCTGGCGGTGCTGCTGTCGCTGGGCGCCACCGCCCTCGGCGCGGGCACGAGCGCCGCGGGGCCGACCGCCGCGGACCGGGCCCGGGTCGTGCGGGGCACGGACAGCCACCTGTTCATCGCCCAGGACTGGACGGTCGCCTGCCAGGACGCCGGACGCGGGCTGCGGGTGGCGACCGCCGCCCGCGACCTCGCCGCCG
>JAOPVV010000066.1 GCA_025966005.1 Frankiales bacterium | reverse complement strand
CCGCCTCGGCCGACGTCCGCGCCCGCCGGGCCGAGTAGCAGCTCGGCGCCGCCCACGACGAGCTGCGCGGCCTGCGCTCGGAACTGGCGGCACTGCGCGAGGAGCTCGTCTGGGCGTTCGCCGAGAGTCGCCTGCCGATGAGCGCCCCTGCGACGGTGGTCGACCTGCGCGACGGGACGGCCCGCACGGCCTGACGGCCCGTGTCAGACCGCGGCGCGTCCGCGCACCGCGTCGACGACGGCGACGACCAGCGCGGCGGCGACCAGGCCGGTGATGACCAGCAGGCCGGCGCGGAACGCCGCGGCGCTGTCGCCGGAGCCGGCCAGTCGCGACGTGAACACGCTGCCGGTCACGGCGATCCCGGCGGCGGCGCCGATCCGCTGGCCGGTCTGCAGCACGCCGCCCGCGGTCCCGGCGCCCCGCACCGGCACCTGCGACAGGGTCAGGGTGATGTTCGGGGTGATGACCAGCCCGCTGCCGACGCCGGCCACCAGCAGCGGCACGGCGGCCGCCCAGACCAGCCCGCGTCCGGGGACGAGCTGCGCCGCCACCCACGTCCCGGCGAAGCCGAGCACGGCCAGGACGAGCCCGGCCACCACGACCGGACGGCCCAGCCGCGTGACGAGCCTCCCGCCGGCGAGGGCCGCAGCCGCGGAGCCGAGCGCGAAGGGCAGGAAGGCCGCGCCGGCCCCGAGCGCGCCGTACTCGAGCTCGCCCTGCAGGTGCAGCGAGTAGATGAAGAACGAGCCGGTGAAGCCGGCGAAGAACAGCACCGCGACCAGCGCCCCGGAGGAGTAGCCGGCCCGGCGGAACAGCGCCAGGTCGACCAGCGGCTCTCCGCTGCGGGCGTACCGGCGTTCCCACAGCACCCAGGTCGCCAGCAGCAGCACGCCGACCGGGTAGAGCCACGGCAGGCCGCCCTGGATCAGCGCCAGCAGCAGCGACCCGACGCCCGCGCCGAGCAGCAGCACGCCGACCGGGTCGGTGTCGTACCGCTTCGAGCCGCCCGGGTCGGCGGGCAGCAGCCGCAGCGCCAGCAGCAGCGCGACGACACCGATGGGCAGGTTGACGACGAAGACCAGCCGCCAGCCGAGGTCCTCCCCGGCACCGGCGATCAGCAGCCCGCCGACGACCGGGCCGACCGCCGTCGACAGCCCGATGGACGCCCCGAGCGCGGCGAAGGCCCTGGCCCGCTCGGCGCCGCGGAACAGCTGCTGGACCAGGCCGCTGACCTGCGGCGTGAGCAGCCCGCCGGCGAAGCCCTGCAGCAGCCGGGCTCCGACCAGCCAGCCCGACGACGGGGCCAGCCCGCAGGCCAGGCTCGCCAGGACGAACAGCACGAGCCCGAGCAGGAAGGCCTGCCGGCGGCCCCGGGCGTCGCCGAACCGGCCGGCGGGCACCAGCAGCAGCCCGAAGGTCAGGGCGTAGCCGGACACGATCCACTGCAGCGCGCTGTCACCCGCGCCGAGCGACGATGCGATGCTCGGCAGGGCGACGTTCACGATGCTGACGTCGAGCAGGGTCATGAAGCCGACGACCAGGCAGACCGCCAGCGCCTTCCAGCGGCGGGGATCGGGGGTGTACGCCTCGTCCTCGGCCGGACCGGCCTGGCGAGCGGGGGCGGGGCTCATGCCCGTCGCCTGCCCTCGCCCCGCGGCTCTACTCCGCGGCGAGGGCGCGGAGCACCTCGTCGTGGACCAGGCCGTTGCTGCAGACGACGCTCCCGCCGGCCGGGCCGCGCGCACCGGACAGGTCGGTGAAGCGGCCGCCGGCCTCCTCGACGACGACCTGCAGGGCGGCGAGGTCCCACAGCGACACCTCCGGCTCGAACGACGCCTCGACCGCGCCCTCGGCCACCATGACGTGCGACCAGAAGTCGCCGTACGCCCGGGTGCGCCACACCTGGTCGCTGAGCCGGAGCAGACCCGGCAGCCGGCCCTGCTGCTGCCAGCCGGTGAGCGAGGAGTAGGCGACGGAGGCGTCCGGCAGGTCGCTGACCGCGCTGACCCGGAGCTGACGGGCCGTGGCGAGCGCGCCGCCGGTGTGCGCGCCGGCGCCGCGGGCGGCCCACCAGCGACGGCCCAGGGCGGGCGCGCTGACGACGCCGACGGTGACCTCGCCGTCCTGCTGCAGGGCGATCAGCGTGGCCCAGACCGGGACGCCGCGGACGAAGTTCTTCGTGCCGTCGACCGGGTCGACGACCCAGCGGCGCGGGCCGGTGCCGGTCTCGCCGTCCTCCTCGCCGAGCACCGCGTCGGCCGGGCGGCGGGTGGCCAGGGTCGACCGGATCGCGTGCTCCACCGCGGTGTCGGCGTCGCTGACCGGGGTCAGGTCCGGCTTGGACTCGACGACGAGGTCGACCGCGAGGAAGCGCTGCAGGGTGTGGGCGTCCGCGGCGTCGGCGAGCTCGTGCGCGAGCGCGAGGTCGTCCTCGACGCTCACGCCGGCCCCGGGCTCATGCCGGCCCCAGGACGAGCGAGCCGTTGTGGCCCCCGAACCCGAACGAGTTGCTGATCGTCGGGCCCGGCTCCCAGGCGCGCGGCGCCAGCACGACGTCGACGTCGAGCTCGGGGTCGACCTCGGTGGTGCCCATGGTCGGCGGCAGCTCGCGGTGGACGAACGACAGCAGCACGCTGGCTGCCTCGAGCGCCCCGGCTGCGCCGAGGCCGTGGCCGGTGACGCCCTTGATGCTCGACACCGGGACGCCGTGCGGACCGAAGACCGTCGAGACCGCGGCGGCCTCGGCGGCGTCGTTCAGCGGCGTCGAGGTGCCGTGGGCGTTGACGGCGCGGACGTCGGACGGCTCGAGCCCGGCGTCGTCGAGCGCCAGCCGCATGCAGGCCGCCGCGCCGGCGCCTCCGGGGGAGGGGGCGGTCATGTGGTGGGCGTCGCAGGTGCTGGCCGCGCCGAGCACCTCGCCGTAGATCCGCGCCCCGCGGGCGATCGCGGCGTCGCGCTCCTCGAGCACCAGCACGGCAGCGCCCTCGGAGATGCAGAACCCGTTGCGACCGGTGTCGAACGGCCGGCTCACCCCCGTCCTGGACAGGGCGGTCATGACGGTGAACGCCGCGACGGTGGTGGGCGTCATCGACGACTCCGCGCCGCCCGCCAGCACGACGTCGCAGCGGCCATCGGCGACCATCCGCGCACCGGCCGCGACCGAGTGGGTGCCGGCGGCGCAGGCGGTCGTCAGGGTCTCGGACGGCCCCTGGAAGCCGTACCGGAGCGAGACCGCGGCGGCGCCGGCGTTGGGCATAACCATCGGGATGGTGAACGGCGACACCCGGGCGGGCCCGCGCGCCGCGAGCACCCCGACCTGCGTCTCGAGGGTGCCGACCCCGCCGATGCCGGTGCCGAGCTGCACCCCCGCCCGGGTGGGATCCACGTCCGGAGCGTCACCGCAGTCGTCGAGCGCCATCTGGGCCGCCGCGACGGCGAAGTGCGTGAAGCGGTCGTGGTGGCGCACCTCCTTGCCCGACAGCCAGGGCGAGGGGTCGAAGTCCTGGACACGCCGCTCGCGGGCCGGCTCGACCTCGAGCTGCAGGCCCTTCCAGAACGCGTCGAGGCCGGTCCCGGCCGGAGACACGACACCGATCCCGGTGACGACGACGCGGCGAGGGGCGGTCGGCGCGCGCACGCTCAGGCCTCGACGGCGGTGGTGACGAGCGACTCCACCAGGGCCTGCACGTCGCCGTAGGTCGTGACGTGCTCCATGGCGTCCTCGGGCAGCGCGACGCCGAACGCGTCCTCGATGGCCATGCCCCACTCGATGGCGGCCAGGCTGTCGAGGCCGAGGTCCTCGGCCAGCGAGGCGTCGCGGACGAGCTGGGCCGGGGCGACCGAGAGCTGCTCGGCGGTGAGCTCCAGCAGCCGCTGGACCAGGTCGTCGGAGGTCGTCACAGCCCTCAGCCTAGACAGCCCGCAGGTCCGGGACCGCGGCTCTGTAGGTTCTGCGCATGGAGCGCGCTGAGGTGTTGGAGGTCCTGCGGGACAAGGCCGTCGAGATGCTCGAGGTCGAGGCGGACGCGGTGCAGGAGGACAAGAGCTTCGTCGACGACCTCGACGTCGACTCGCTGTCCCTGGTGGAGTTCACGATGGAGCTCGAGGACACCCTGGGCATCGAGCTGCCCGAGGAGGAGCTGACCGACGTGAAGACGATCGGCGCCTTCGTCGACGTCATCATGTCCAAGGACCCGAAGAGCGCGGCCACGCAGGCCTGACGGCCCGCTGCACGGCCGGCGGCGCCGGACGCCGCACCGACCTAGGCTCGCCGGGTGACCTCCCCGGCCGTGCTGCGCGCCCGCGCCCTGGCCGACGAGCTGCTGCGGCCCGCAGCCGAGCGGGTCGACCGCGACGTCGTCCCGCGCTCGCACCTGGACGCGTGGGCGGCCGCGGGGCTGCTCGGGCTGAGCGGGCCACCGGCGTACGGCGGGGGC
>JAOPVV010000079.1 GCA_025966005.1 Frankiales bacterium | reverse complement strand
CAGTTGGTGTCGAGGATCGCGACGACCGGGATGTTCAGCTTGCGAGCCTCGCCGACGGCGATGTGCTCCTTCTTGGTGTCCACGATCCAGACGGCGCTCGGCACCTTCTTCATGTCGCGGATACCGCCGAGGCTGCGCTCGAGCTTGGCCTTCTCGCGGCTGAGGAGCAGCTGCTCCTTCTTCGACAGGCTGACCAGCGCGCCGGTCTGCTCGAGGTCCTCGAGCTCCTTGAGCCGCTCCAGCCGCTTGTAGACGGTCTGGAAGTTGGTGAGCATGCCGCCCAGCCACCGCTGGTTGACGTAGGGCATGCCCACGCGGGTGGCCTGCTCGGCGACGACTTCCTGCGCCTGACGCTTGGTGCCGACGAAGAGGATCGAGCCGCCGTGGGCCACGGTCTGCTTGACGAACTCGTAGGCGTTGTCGATGTACCCGAGCGTCTGCTGCAGGTCGATGATGTTGATGCCGTTGCGTTCGGTGAAGAGGAATCGCTTCATCTTCGGGTTCCAACGGCGGGTCTGGTGCCCGAAGTGCACGCCGCTGTCGAGCAGCTGCTTCATGCTGACGACTGCCATGGTCGCCTTCCTCTGTGGGCGCGGCCGGTGGCCGCGCTTCTCGGTTGTCGCGGGCACCGGTGGTGCACCGCCCTGGCGTCCGGCCGCGCCACACCCCCGGCGGTTGCCCGCCGGGACCGAGGTGGCGACTGCCCCGCCTGAGCCGGCGGGAAGTGGACGCGCGAAGTCGACCCGTCGGAACGGGCCGCGCCGGTGAGCATACGCCGTCGCGGACGGCTCCTTCCCCAAGGCCTGGCACCGTCCACAGATCACCGCACGCCCGCACTCGCGCGTGGTGGCCGGCAAGGCTGGGCCGGTGCTCACCCGCCTCGCTGTCGCCCTGGTGCTCGGGGCACTGCTCGCGCCGGTGACCGCGGCGGCGGAGGCGCCGCCGTCCGCCTCACCCGGCCGTGCCGCCGCGCTGTGGGTCCTTCCCCTCCCGGGTTCACCGGCCGTGACCCGCCCCTTCCAGCCGCCACCGCATCCCTACGCGCCCGGGCACCGGGGGGTCGACCTCGCCGCAGCCGACGGCACGACGGTTCGCGCCGCCGGCGACGGCGTGGTGGTGTTCGCCGGGATGGTTGCCGGTCGACCGGTGGTCAGCATCGACCACGCGGGCGGACTGCGGACGACGTATGAACCGGTGCTCGCGTCGGCCGGCGGCGGGACGGCCGTCGCCCGGGGATCCCCGATCGGGCGGCTGGCGCCCGGCCATGGCGGATGTCCGGCCGCGGCGTGCCTGCACTGGGGGCTGCGCCGGAGCGGGACCTATCTCGACCCACTGACGCTGTTCCGGCCGCCACGGCTGCGACTGCTCCCGTTGACGTGACCGTCCTGCGGCCGGCGCGACTGCCCGGGAGGACCGACGGCGACCTACCCGCCGCGGTGGCAGCGGCGTTGCCGCCGGAGCGGGAACCCTCGGGTCGGGGCGTGCCGCACCGAGGGTCTCCGCACTGGGGAAAGCCGTCGACGTCAGGGCTGGTCGTCGGGGGGTGGTACCGCGCAGGCAGCCGTGCCGCCCGGCAGCCGCACCCGGTTGGCGGCCACGACGCGGTAGACCGCCTGGGCCGTCCAACTGATCGGCGGGACCATCAGGGCGAGACCGAGCCAGGACCACGGCCGGCCTGATGCGCGAAGGACGCCGGCGACGGCGCGGGCACCACCGGAGACCCTGCCGGACGGCGCCACCCAGAGGACCTCCCGCTGCGCGCGCGCCGAAGTCACCCGGATCGCCGGGAGATCGGCCATCTGCCACGCGACCACCCGACAGCCCTCAGGGAGCATCCGTCGGGCCCGGGCGGCCGCACGGGTGCAGAAGGCGCAGTCTCCGTCGAAGACGAGGGTCGACCCGTGCACGACGCACACCCCCTGCCATTCCTCGTCCGCACGGCCGGGTCCCGATCGCGACCACCTGCGTCACCGTAAGGGACGGTGACAACGCTCAGGCGATGTCGGCGAGCTTCGTACGCAGGTGGAGGACGGCCTTGGTGTGCAGCTGGCAGATGCGGCTCTCGGTCACGCCGAGCACCCGGCCGATGTCGGCCAGGGTCAGGCCCTCGAAGTAGTAGAGGCTGACGACGACCTTCTCGCGGTCCGGCAACTGTTCGACCGCGCGGGCCAGCAGCTGGCGGGCCTCGCCGTGCTCGGCCATGGCCTGCGGGTCCAGCGCGCTGGAGTCCTGCAGGGTGTCGCCCAGGCTCGGCGACCCGCCGTCCTCGCCGGTGAGCAGCTCGTCGAGCGCGACGACGTTGACCAGGGACAGCTGACCGAGGAACTTGCGGACGTCCTCGACCTCCATGTCCATCTCGTCGGCGACCTCCTCGTCGGTCGGGCTGCGCCGCAGCTGGGCCTCGAGGACGGCCACCGCCCGCTCGAACTGCCGCGCCTTCATGCGCACCGACCGCGGGATCCAGTCGGTGTTGCGCAGCTCGTCGATGATGGCGCCGCGGATGCGTGACATCGCGTAGCTCTCGAACTTCACCTCGCGGGTGGGCTCGAACCGCGTGATCGCGTCGATCAGGCCGAAGGTGCCGTAGGAGATGAGGTCGGCCTGCTCGACGTGCGCGGGCAGACCACTGCCGACCCGGCCGGCGACGTACTTGACCAGCGGCGCGTAGTGCAGGATCAGCCGGTCGCGCAGGCCCGCGGCACGGCTGTCCACGTAGTCGGCCCACAGCTGTCCCAGGAGCGCGTCAGCGCTCTCCGGCGACTCGTCGTCGTACTCGTCGAGCCGGTTGATGGTGGCCTCAGGCACGGTCGGGCTCCTCGGTGCTGTGCTCGGTCCTGCTCCGGTGATGCTGCCCGGTCAGCAACATCCCTACCCCTGCCCGCACTCGGCCGCCCCCTCAG
>JAOPVV010000432.1 GCA_025966005.1 Frankiales bacterium | reverse complement strand
ATGCGGCCGATCTCGAAGACCCGGTCGATGCCGCCCACGACGAGCCGCTTGAGGTACAGCTCGAGGGCGATCCGCAGCGTCATGTCCATGTCGAGCGCGTTGAGGTGGGTCGCGAACGGACGTGCGGCCGCGCCCCCGTGCACCGTCTGCAGGACCGGCGTCTCGACCTCCACGAAGCCGGCGTCGTGCAGCACGTCGCGCACCGCGCGCACGACCGTCGCGCGGTCGCGGACCATCCGGCGGCTGTCCTCGTTGACGACCAGGTCGACGTAGCGCTGGCGGATCCGCAGCTCGGGGTCGGTGAGCCCGGCGTGCTTGTCGGGCAGCGGGCGCAGCGCCTTGCTGGTCAGCAGCCACTCGCTCGCCAGCACGCTGAGCTCGCCCCGGCGGCTGCTGATCACCTCGCCGGTGATCCCGACGTGGTCGCCGAGGTCGACGTCGCTCTTCCACGCCGCGAGGCGCTCGGCCCCGACGCCGTCGAGGCTGACCATCACCTGCAGCAGCGCGTCGCCCTCCTGCAGCGTCGCGAAGCAGAGCTTGCCGCCGTTGCGCGAGAGCACCACCCGCCCGGTGACGCTGACGACCTGACCGCTGGCGGTGTCGGTCTCGAGGCCGGCGTGGGCCTCGCGGACCTGCGCGAGGCTGGCCGTGCGGGGCGCGCCGAGCGGGTACGGGGGCGTGCCGGCGGCGAGCAGCCGGTCGTACTTCTCCCGCCGGACCCGCACCTGCTCCGGGACGTCGTCGGCAGCAGTGGTCGGGGGCGCGTCGGTCACCCCGCGAGCCTAGTTCGGTAGACAGGACCCCATGGACGAGCGCAGGTGGCGGGAGCGGGCGGGGTCCTTCGGGGCCGCCGCCGACGTGTACGAGCGGTCGCGGCCGGCCTACCCGGTGGAGGCCGTGCGGTGGCTGCTGCCCACCGGGGCGCAGCGCGTGCTGGACCTCGGGGCGGGCACCGGCAAGCTGACGGCGGTACTGCTCGACCTGGGCCTCGACGTCGTCGCCGTCGAGCCGTCCGAGCAGATGCGCGCGTACGTCCCGGCCCGCGCGCAGGCGCTGGCCGGCACCGCCGAGCAGGTGCCGCTGCCGGACGCCTCGGTCGACGCGGTGCTGGTCGGCCAGGCCTTCCACTGGTTCGACCGGGGACCGGCACTGGCCGAGATGGCACGGGTGCTGCGGCCCGGCGGCACCGTCGGCGTGCTGTGGAACGTGCGCGACGAGTCGGCCGAGTGGGTCCGCGCGCTCGGCGCGCTCGTCGGCAGCGGGCTGCAGGACTCCTACGTGCTGGATCCGGCGCCCGGCCTGAGCGAGCCCGAGCGCCAGGACTTCTCCTACCAGCAGTCGCTCGACGCCGACCAGCTCGTCGACCTCGTCGCGTCGCGCTCGGCGCTGCTGACGATGCCGGAGGACGAGCGGGTCGCGCTGCTGCAGCGCATCCGCGGGCTCGCCCCGGCCGAGGAGCCGTTCGTGCTGCCGTACCGGACCGAGGCCTGGCGGGCGGTCCGCGTCTGACCCGCGGCTCCTACGCGCCGGCCATCGACTCGACGTCGTCGACCTCGTAGCGCACGTGGCTGTCGACGCCGACCACGGCGGGCAGCCGGCGCACCGTGGCGACGGCCCGGTCGGCGTCGCTGCGCAGCTGCACGTGGCCGTCGAGCCGGACGCGCCCGTCGGTGACCTCGCACGTGATGTCGCGGGCCGCCCGGCCCAGGGCCTGCTGCACGGTGGCGCAGACCTCGTCGTCGGCGTGCAGGAAGACCTTCAGCAGGTCGCTGCGGGTCACGATGCCGCTGAGGCGTCCGGCGGCGTCGACGACGGCGAGGCCTCCGACGCGGTGCTTGTGCATGAGGCGCGACGCGGCGCACAGCGTCGCCGTCGGCGCGACCGTGACGGCTCGGCTCATGCACTGCGCGACGGTGAGCGCCGCCGCCCGGCGACCGGAGCGCCGCCGCCGCCAGAGCGCGCCGAACGGGCCGTCGGACGCCTCCTGCTTGAGCAGCAGGTCGCCGACGGTGACGACCCCGACCACGCGCCGGTCGTCGTCGATGACGGGCAGGGCGTCGACGTGCCGCTCCTCGACGACGCGGACGGCGTCGCGGTATCCCGCCCAGGGCGGCAGCGTCGCCACCTCGTGCGTCATGACGTCCTGGACGGTCTGCTCCACGCGACCCACCTCCCGGCTCCGGACCTCCGACTGGCTCGGCACCGCCGAGGCTAGGCAGCGGACGGCGGCGGGGCCAGGGACGTTCGTCCCCTGTCGGGCAGGCTCAGTCGTTCTTCTCGAACACCAGCCGCAGGCCCTTGAGGGTGAGGTCCGGCTCGTGGTGGTCGAGGGTCTCGCAGACCGTGAACATCAGGTGCGACAGCCCCCCCGTGGCGAGCACCACGGGGCGCTCGCCCAGCTCGGCGGTGATCCGGCGGACGAGACCGTCGACCTGGCCGGCGAACCCGTACAGCAGGCCGGACTGCAGCGCCTCGCCGGTGTTCTTGCCGATGACCGAGCGGGGCTCGACCAGCTCGACCTTGAACAGCCGGGCGGCGCGGGCCGCGAGGGCGTCGACGCTGATCTCGACACCGGGCGCGAGGGCCCCGCCGAGGAACTCGCCGCGGGCGGAGACGACGTCGAAGTTCGTCGACGTGCCGAAGTCGACGACGACGGCCGGGCCGCCGTACAGGGTGTGCGCGGCGAGGGTGTTGACGATGCGGTCGGGACCGACCTCACGCGGGTTGTCCGTCAGGATCGGCACTCCCGTGCGCACACCGGGCCCGACGACGATCGTCGGGACGTCGGCGAAGTAGCGGTCGAACATCGCCGTCAGCTGGTCGAGCACGGCGGGCACGGTCGAGCAGACGGCGACACCGTCGGGCGGCGGGTGACCGGCCAGCAGCCCGCGGAACATCAGCGCGAGCTCGTCGGCGGTGACGCGCGGGTCGGTCTTGATCCGGTAGCTCTCGAACAGCACCTCGCCGTCGAACAGGCCCAGAACCGTGTTGGTGTTGCCGACGTCGACGGTGAGCAGCATCAGGTCGTCCTCAGGTCGACGCCCAGGTCGAGCACGGGCGCGGAGTGGGTCAGGGCACCGATCGCCAGGAAGTCGACGCCGGTCTCGGCGACGGCCCGGGCGGTGTCGAGCGCCAGACCGCCGGACGCCTCGGTCATCACGCCGCGCTCGCGGCACAGGACCACGCACTCGCGCAGCTGGTCGAGCGACATGTTGTCGAGCAGGACGAGGTCGGCGCCGGCATCGAGGACCTCGCGCACCTGCGCGACGGTGTCGCACTCGACCTCGACGGCCAGACCGGGGAACTCGCGGCGGACGGCCTCGAAGGCCTGCCGCACGCCACCGGCCGCGACGACGTGGTTGTCCTTGACCAGCGCGGCGTCCGACAGCGACATCCGGTGGTTGGTCCCCCCGCCGGCCCGGACCGCGTGCTTCTCCAGCGCCCGCAGCCCGGGGGTGGTCTTGCGGGTGTCGCGGATCCGCGCGCCGGTGCCCTCGACGGCGTCGACCCAGCGGCGGGTCAGCGTCGCGACGCCCGACAGGTGGCAGAGCAGGTTGAGGGCGGTGCGCTCGGCCGTGAGCAGCTGGCGGACCGGTCCCTCGGCCTCGAGCACGGCGACGCCCACCTGCGCGCGGACGCCGTCGCGCCCGACGATCCGGTGCCGCACGCCCTCGACGACGTGGTCGAGCACCGCCATCGCGACGGCGGCGCCGGCGACGGTGCCCGGCTGCCTCGGGACGAACGCCGCGACGCCCCGCAGGGCGACCGGGACGGTGGCGACGCTGGTGACGTCGACGCCGCCGGCGAGGTCCTCGGCGACGGCGCGCGACACGAGGTCCTGCACGTACGCCGCATCGAGGCCCGCGTCCTGCAGGGCCTGCTCGGTCTCGGGCGTCACGCGGGGGCGTCCTCTCGGGGGGACTGCTCGAAGGAGACGGGCTCGAAGATGGTGCCGGACAGGGTGGTCACGAGGTGGCCGCGCCACGCGTCGTCGGTCTCGGGGAAGTCCTCGCGCCAGTGCGCACCGCGCGTCTCCTCGCGCCGGGTGGCCGCAGCGACCAGCGCGGTGGCGACCAGGTGCAGGTCGGTGGCCTCCCAGGCCGCCGGGCCGGGGGCGTCGCTCGTCCGGCCGGCGAGCGCGTCGAGGTCCTTGGCCGTCGTGGCGAGCGAGTGCGCGCTGCGCAGGACGCCCGCGCCCTCGGTCATCGTGCGCCCGAGCTCGGTGCGCACCGACGGGTCGAGCAGGACCGCCAGACCGGCTCCGGTGACCGGCTCGCCCTGTGGCGGCAGGTCGCGCTGCAGGTCGGCGCCGATGCGGGCCGCGAACACGAGCCCCTCGAGCAGGCTGTTGGACGCGAGCCGGTTGGCGCCGTGCACGCCGGTGCAGGCCACCTCGCCGCAGGCGTACAGGCCGGGCACGTCGGTGCGCCCGTCGAGGTCGGTGCGGACGCCGCCGCTGGCGTAGTGGGCGGCGGGCGCGACCGGCACCGGCTCGGTGACGGGGTCGACGCCGGCCTCGCGGCAGCGGGCGACGATGGTCGGGAAGCGCTTGAACAGCAGCTCCTCCCCCAGGTGCCGGGCGTCGAGGTAGACGTGCTCGACGCCGAGCTCGAGCATCCGCCTGGTGATCGCCTTGGCGACGACGTCGCGCGGGGCGAGGTCGGCCAGCGGGTGGTCGTCGGTGGTGATGATGCGACGGCCGGCGGCGTCGACGAGGAACGCGCCCTCGCCGCGCATCGCCTCCGACACCAGCGGCTGCTGACCGGCCAGGCCGGGGCCGAGGTAGAGCGACGTCGGGTGGAACTGCACGAACTCCAGGTCGGACACCGCCGCACCGGCGCGCAGGGCGAGCGCGACGCCGTCGCCGGTCGAGACTGACGGGTTGGTGGTGCTCGAGAAGACCTGCCCCATGCCGCCGGTGGCCAGCACGACGGCGCGCGCGTGGACGGCGCCGACGCCGTCCTGCGTGCCCTCGCCGAGCACGTGCAGCGTCACCCCGGCGGCCCCGCCGTCGGCGGTGCGCAGCAGGTCGAGGACGAGCGCGTGCTCGACCAGCCGGATGCGCGGGTGCGCCTTGACCGCCGCGACCAGCGCGCGCTGCACCTCGGCGCCGGTGGCGTCACCGCCGGCGTGCACGATCCGGTCGCGGTGGTGGCCGCCCTCGCGGGTGAGCGACAGCTCGCCGGAGGGGTCGCGGTCGAAGGCGGCGCCCAGTGCCATCAGCTCGCGCAGCCGGGCGGGGCCCTCGGTGCACAGCACCCGGACCGCCTCGACGTCGCACAGCCCCACACCGGCGACCAGGGTGTCCTCCAGGTGCTCGTCGGGGCTGTCGTCCGGACCGAGCGCCGCGGCCACGCCGCCCTGCGCCCAGCGGGTCGAGCCGTCGTCGACCAGCACCTTGGTGACGAGCAGGACCTCACCCGCCTCCGTCGCGTGCAGGGCAGCCGTCAGCCCGGCGACGCCGGAGCCGACGACGACGACGTCGGCACTGGTGGTCCACCCGGGGTCGGGCGCCAGCAGCCGCCGCGCCCTGTCTGCCCGGCCGGGCGTCACCAGACCAGGGTCGGGTCGTCGTCGTACGAGCCGCTGTGCGGGTGGACCTGGTCGCCGCGCAGCAGGCCGGGCAGGGCCTCGGCCGGGTCGTGGCCGGTGCCGGTGATGCGGTTGTCGGCGTCGACGAACACCACGCGGGGCTCGTAGCGGCGGGCCTCGGCGTCGTCCATCTGGCCGTAGGCGATGAGGATGACGAGGTCGCCCGGGTGCACCAGGCGCGCCGCGGCGCCGTTGATGCCGATCACGCCCGTGCCGCGGGGACCGGCGATGACGTAGGTCTCCAGCCGGGCGCCGTTGGTGACATCCACGATCGCGACCTGCTCGCCGGCCAGCAGGTCGGCAGCCTCCATGAGGTCCTCGTCGACGGTGACCGACCCGACGTAGTGCAGGTCGGCCTGGGTGACCGTCGCGCGGTGGATCTTGCTCTTGAGCATGGTGCGGTACACGGGGTCAGCCTTCTGCGAGGAGGAGGTTGTCGATGAGGCGTGTGGTGCCCACCCTTGCAGCGACCACGATCAGGTCGCCGTCCGGGTCGTCGGTGAAGGTCGAGCTGTCGACGCGGTCGAGGTAGTCGAGCTCGACGCCGGGCTCGGCGGCGAGCAGGGCCCGGCCGGCCTCGACGTCGCGCAGCGCCAGTGCCCGTGACAGGGCCAGCGCACTCGTGCGCTCGCCCTCGGACAGGTACCGGTTGCGGCTCGACAGCGCCAGGCCGTCGGGCTCGCGCACGGTCGGCACCGCCCGCACGTCGACCGGCAGGTCGAGGTCCCGCACCATCCGCCGGATGCCGGCGAGCTGCTGGGCATCCTTCTGCCCGAACAGCGCGACGTCCGGACGGGTGAGGTGCAGCAGCTTGCACACGACGGTCAGCACGCCGTCGAAGTGGCCCGGCCGGCTGGCGCCCTCGAGGACCTCGCCGAGCGGTCCGGCGCTCACCCGGACCAGGGGCGGGCCGTCCGGGTAGACGACGTCCGGCGTGGGCGTGAAGACGACGTCGGCGCCGTCGCGCTCGAGCAGCGCGAGGTCGGCCTCGAGCGTGCGGGGGTAGCGGTCGAGGTCCTCCCCCGCACCGAACTGCAGCGGGTTGACGAACACGGTCACCACGACGCTGTCGGCGGCGCGGCGGGCGGCGCGCACGAGCTCGGCGTGGCCCTCGTGCAGCGCGCCCATCGTCATGACCACGGCCACCCGGCCGGACAGCCCGTCGCGGGCGGCCGCGAGCTCGTCGCGCTTCGCCACGACGATCACCGCGGCACCGACCCCAGGACCTCGAGCAGGGCCCAGGCGCGCTCGGGGTCCAGCCGGCCGGAGGCCAGGGCGCGGTCGGCGGTGAGCCGGGCCATGGCGAGGTAGGACGGCAGCACCTCCGGCGCGACCGCGGCCAGCACGTCGAGGTGGGCCTTGACCGTGCCGGCGTCGCCGCGGGCGACAGGTCCGGTGAGGGCGGCGTCGCCGGAGCGCAGCGAGCCGTCGAGCGCGGCGCCGAGCAGCGGTCCGAGCACCTGACCGGGGTGCTCCACACCCGCCCGGCGCAGGAGGTCGGCCGAGCTCGCCACCAGCGTCGTGAGGTGGTTGGCGGCGTGGGCCAGCGCCGCGTGCCACAGCGGCCGCTGCTCCTCGGTCAGCCACACCGGCTCGCCGCCCATCTCGACCACCAGCACCTCGGCGACCGGCCGCAGCGGCTCGGGAGCGGTGACGCCGAACGCCGTGCCGTGCAGGCGCTCGAGATCGACGCGGGTACCGCTGAACGGCAGGACCGGGTGCAGCGCGAGCGGCAGCGCCCCCTGCCGGACGGCCGGCTCGAGCACCGCCAGGCCGTGCCGGCCGCTGGTGTGGGCGAGCAGCTGACCGCGCTGGACGGCGCCTGCGGCGGCGAGCCCGGCGACCAGGTCGGGCAGCGCGTCGTCGGGGACCGTCAGCAGCACCAGCGTCGCGCGGCGCAGCACGTCGTCGACCGGCAGCACCGGCACGCCGGGCAGCAGGTCGGCGGCGCGGGCG
>JAOPVV010000427.1 GCA_025966005.1 Frankiales bacterium | reverse complement strand
GCGCTGCCCGCGCTCGTCCTGGCGGCCCTGCCGCCCGCGAGCGCGGTGCGGGCCGTCCCGACGACCAAGGGCGAGGACGGCGCGCTGCTGGCCGGCTCCCCGCCGGTCGACGTGGCCGCCGCGCTCGCTCGCGAGTCGGCGAAGGGCGGTGCCGGTGAGGTCGTCAGCGCGTCCGGCGAGGGCGCGCTGGAGAAGGTGCTGCTGTTCGGCACCGGCGAGGGCTCGCCGGCCGACCTGCGCAAGGCGGGTGCCGCGCTGGCTCGCAAGGCCAAGGACGCCGAGGCGCTGGTCGTCGACCTGCGCGCGCTGCCGGTCGAGGGTCCGTCGCTGACGGCGCTGGCCGAGGGGCTGCTGCTGGCGTCCTACGCCTTCAGCCGCAAGGCCGAGCAGAAGCCGCGCGCGCTGCAGACGATCACGCTGGTCGGCCCGGTCGAGCGTCAGGCCGACCTCGACGCCGTCGTGGCCGTCGCGAACGCCACCGCCGCCGCCCGCGACCTGGTCAACACGCCGTCGCTGGAGAAGACCCCCGACTGGCTGGCGACCGGCGCCAGAGACCTGCTGACCGGGCTCGACGTCACCGTGCTCGACGAGAAGGCCCTGCGCGCCCGCGGATTCGGCGGGATCGTCGGCGTCGGGCAGGGCTCGTCGCGCCCGCCCCGGCTGGTGCAGGCGACCTGGGACGGCGGCGGCAGCCGTCACGTCGTCCTGGTGGGCAAGGGCATCACCTTCGACACCGGTGGTCTGTCGCTCAAGCCGAACCCCGGCATGTGGGAGATGAAGAGCGACATGGGCGGCGCCGCGGCCGTGCTCGCGACCCTGCGCGCCGTCGCCGACCTGCAGCTGCCGATCAAGGTCACCGTGCTGGCCGCCGTCGCCGAGAACATGCCGAGCGGCACCGCGCAGCGCCCCGGCGACGTGCTCGTGCAGTACGGCGGACGCACCGTCGAGGTGCTCAACACCGATGCCGAGGGGCGCCTGGTGCTGGCCGACGCGATCGCGTACGCCGACCTCGACCTCGACGCCGACGTCATCGTCGACGTCGCCACCCTCACCGGCGCGATGCCGGTGGCCCTCGGCAAGAAGATCGCCGGGATGTTCGCCTCGGACGAGGCGCTCGCCGGCCAGCTCGAGGCGGCCTCCGAGGCGACCGGCGAGAAGCTCTGGCGGATGCCGCTGGTCGACGACTACCGGCACGCCCTCGACTCGCCGATCGCCGACCTGCGCAATATCGGCCAGCCCAAGCTGAAGATCATGGGTGGCTCGATCACCGCCGCGCTGTTCCTGCGCGAGTTCACCGGCGGGCGGCCCTGGGCCCATCTCGACATCGCCGGCACCGCGCTCGCCGGCGGTGACGACGACGAGCTCGTCAAGGGCGGCACCGGCTTCGGCGTGCGGTTGCTGACCTCCTGGCTCACCTCGCTGGCCCAGCAGCCGGCGGCCCGCAAGAGCTCGCGCCGGAGCGCGTGATGTCCCGGGAGACGCCGTGCACGGTCTGACGATCCGCTGGTCGCTGATGAACACGCCGACCGGCACCGAGCAGGCGCTGCGCGACTACGTCCGCGACACCTCGGCGCCCCGGTTCACGGGGATGCCCGGACTGGTGCAGAAGACCTGGCAGCTCGCCGACCGCGGCTTCTTCTCCGGCATCTACGTGTTCGCCACCAAGGACGCCCGCGCCGAGTTCCTCGCGACGTTCCGGGCCAATCCCAGCCCGGTCTCGCAGCTGCTCGGCAACGACCCGGACATCGTCCAGGAGTGGGAGTTGATCGGCGTCGCCGTCGGCGCCGAGGGCCCGCTCACCCCGTAGCCCGCGCCCGGCGCTCGCGCACCCGCCGCAGGCCGCTCGTTGCGTCCTGCGGCTGGCATGCCACCTCTGCGCTCGCGCCGCAGGACGCAAGCAGGGGCGGTGTCGCTCGTCCGCTGCCGCCGCCCGTTGCGTCCTGCGGATGGGATGCCACCTCTGCGCTCGCGCCGCAGGACGCAAGCAGGGGGTGAGGGCAGCCCTGTGGGGGGCAACGGGGAGCTCAGGTGAGGCAGGCGGCCAGCAGGCCCTGACCCACCGGCAGGGCGGCGCTCATCAGCCGCGGCTCGTCGCGGACGGCCTTGGCCAGCTCGCGCAGCGCAACCGTGTCGGCGTCGCGCGCGGACGGGTCGGCCACCTTGCCGCCGGCCAGCGCGCCGGCGAACACCACCAGCCCGCCGGGCCGCAGCAGGCGCAGGGAGGCCTCGAGGTACTCGTGGTTCTCGGAGCGGTTGGCGTCGCAGAAGACCAGGTCGTACGCCGCGTCGGACAGCCGGGGGAGCACCTCGAGGGCGCGCCCGGCGATGAGCCGGGCGCGTCCGCTCTGCACCCCCGCCTCGGCGATCGAGGCCTTGGCCAGGCGCTGGTGCTCGGTCTCGGCGTCGATGCTGGTCAGCACGCCGTCGGGGCGCAGGCCACGCAGCAGCCAGAGCGAGGAGACGCCCGCGCCGGTGCCGAGCTCGATGACGTGGCGGGCGCCGGTGGCGGCGGCCAGCAGGCGAAGCGCGGCGCCGGTGGGAGCGTCGACCGCGCCGACCCCGACCTCGGCGGCGCGCTGGCGGGCCGACTGCAGGGCGGCGTCCTCGGGCTGCCAGTCGCCGATCCAGGTGGCGACGGCGTCGGACTCGATCGACCCGCCGCGCCCGCGGTCGCGAGACGGGACGGGGGCGGGGGTGGTGGAGCTGCCGGACTCGATGACGACCTCCTGCGCTGGACGAGGTTCGCGGCAGCCTACGGGGAACGGGGCGCCCGGGTCCGGCGTTCAACTCCCCGGCGGGCGCGAGCCGCCGCCGGAGGGCAGCCGCTTCACAGCGGCTTCACAGGAGGGCTGGGCACCATGGCGGGTACGGGAGTGCTGGACCAGCCGGCTCCCGCCCCCCTCGGAGGACCGCCTGTGCTCGACCAGGGCCCTGACACCGCCGCTCCCGCCCTCACCGCCGACGCCGCTGCCGCCGGTCCGGTGTGGACACCGCCGACGTGGGACGAGGTCGTCCGCGACCACTCCGCCCGCGTCTACCGGCTCGCCTACCGCCTGACCGGCAACCAGCACGACGCCGAGGACCTCACGCAGGAGGTCTTCGTCCGCGTCTTCCGGTCCCTGTCGAGCTACACGCCCGGCACGTTCGAGGGCTGGCTGCACCGGATCACGACCAACCTGTTCCTCGACCTCGTCCGGCGCCGGGCGCGCATCCGCTTCGACGCCCTGCCCGACGACGCCGAGCGGCTGCCGAGCGGGGACCGCGGCCCCGCTCAGCTCTACGACGACACCCACTTCGACCACGACGTGCAGGCCGCGCTCGACGCGATGCCGCCGGACTTCCGTGCCGCCGTGGTGCTGTGCGACCTCGAGGGCCTGTCGTACGAGGAGATCGCGGCGACCCTCGGGATCAAGATCGGCACCGTGCGCAGCCGCATCCACCGCGGCCGCGCCCAGCTGCGTGCGTCGCTGCAGCACCGCGCGCCGGTGGCGCAGGTCGTCGGCGCATGACGTGCCTGGGTGACGTGGTCGCGGCCCTCGTGGACGGCGAGCTCGACCACGCCGCCCGCGAGCGGGCCCAGCGCCACCTCGCCCACTGCGCCGACTGCCGGGCGGAGGTCGACGCCCAGCGCCGCCTGAAGTCGCGCCTGTCGTCGGCCTCGGACGACCCCTCGCCGTCGGACGCGCTCACCGCCCGGCTGCTGGGGCTGACCGCGGACCGGCCGTCCGCGCCGTTCCAGGCCGCCCCCTCGTCCGCCGCTGCGGTCCGCACGTCGCCGCCCCGGCCGGTCACCCTGCGCGCC
>JAOPVV010000366.1 GCA_025966005.1 Frankiales bacterium | reverse complement strand
CGCGCTCGCCCCCTCGCCGTCCGGGGCGGGACGGGCGGGCGGGGTGCCCTGGGGGGTCACGCTCACCGGTCGATCCCGAAGGCGCCGGAGCCGAGCTCGGTGCGCAGCGCCAGCCGGTGGTCCTTGAGGCCCTCGGGCGAGTAGCGCTGGCTGCTGGCGACGAGCTCGCGCGGCTGGTAGCCGGGCAGCTCGCGGCGCTTGGCGTTGCTGCCAAGCGGCTCGTCCATGATCTTGTCGTGCAGCTTGAGGATCGCGTCGAGCAGCATCTCCGGCCGCGGCGGGCAGCCCGGCAGGTACATGTCGACGGGCACGACGTGGTCGACGCCCTGGACGATCGCGTAGTTGTTGAACATGCCGCCGCTGCTGGCGCACACGCCCATGGCGATGACCCACTTCGGCTCGGGCATCTGGTCGTAGATCTGGCGCACCACCGGGGCCATCTTCTGGCTCACCCGTCCGGCGACGATCATCAGGTCGGCCTGGCGCGGCGACGCCCGGAAGACCTCCATGCCGAAGCGTGCGAGGTCGTAGCGACCGGCACCGGTCGCCATCATCTCGATGGCGCAGCAGGCCAGGCCGAAGGTGGCCGGCCACAGCGAGCTCTTGCGGGACCAGTTGACGACCTTCTCGACGCTGGTCAGCACGACCCCGGAGGGGATCTTCTCCTCAACACCCATCAGTGACAGCCCATCCTTCTAGTCCCACTCAAGACCGCCGCGGCGCCAGACGTAGGCGTACGCGACGAAGACGGTGCCGATGAACAGGGTCATCTCGACCAGGCCGAACAGGCCGAGCTGGTCGAAGGCGACCGCCCACGGGATGAGGAAGATCATCTCGATGTCGAAGACGATGAAGAGCATCGCGGTCAGGTAGAACTTCACCGGGAAGCGGCCGCCGCCCATGGGCTGCGGGGTCGGCTCGATGCCGCACTCGTAGGCGTCCAGCTTGGCCCGGTTGTAGCGCTTGGGACCGATGACCGCCGCCGCGCCGACCGAGCCGGCCGCGAAGCCCGCCGCCAGCACGAACAGCACCAGGATCGGCACGTAGTTGTCGAGCATCGTGCTCCTCCAGTCAGCGGGTGGGCGGGCGCAGGCCTCGTGCAGCCTACGGGTCGGGCGGTCGGGTCAGGCGGCGGGGGCGAGCCGCGACAGGCCGTTGATGACGCGGTCGAGGGCGTCGCCTCCGCGGGGGTCGCGCAGGTTGGCCAGCATCTTCAGCGTGAACTTCATGAGCAGCGGACGCGGCAGCCCGTGGCGGGTCGCCAGGGACATCACGTGGGGGTTGCCGATGAGCGTGACGAAGACGCGGCCGAGCGTGTAGTAGCCGCCGTACTCCTGCTTCATCGCCTCGGGGTAGCCCTGCAGCGCCTTCTCGCGCTGCGGTCCGTCGGGCCGCGCCAGCGCCTGCGCCGCGACCTCGGCGGCGAGCAGGCCGGACTCCATGGCGTACGGGATGCCCTCGCCGTTGAAGGGGTTGACGGCGCCGCCGGCGTCGCCGACCAGCAGCACGCCGCGCGTGTAGTGCGGGGTGCGGCTGAAGCCCATCGGCAGGGCGCCGCCGCGCACCGGGCCGGTGGCGTGCTCGTCGGTGAACTGCCAGTCCTGCGGCATGCCGCCGGTCCAGTCGCCGAGCAACTTCTTGTAGTCGGTCTTCTGCCAGGCGTTGGTGGTGTTGAGGATGCCGAGGCCCACGTTGCTGGTGCCGTCGCCGACGCCGAACACCCAGCCGTAGCCGGGCAGCAGGCTGCCGTCCTCGCCCTTGAGCTCGAGCCAGGACTCGAGCATGTCGTCGTCGTGCCGGGGGCTCTCGAAGTAGCGGCGGACGGCCACGCCCATCGGACGGTCGTCGCGCTTCTGGACGCCGAGCGAGAGCGCGAGCCGGGCGCTGCTGCCGTCGGCGGCGATGACGAGCGGCGCGCGGTAGGTCGTCTCGACCCTGTCCGGGCCGACCTTGGCGGTGACGCCGACGACCCGGCCGGTCTCGTCAAGCACGGGGCCGGTGACGGTCGACAGCTCCTGCAGGCGGGCCCCGGCCTTCTGCGCGGCCCCGACGATCAGCTCGTCGAAGTCCAGGCGCGGCCGTACCAGGCCGTAGTCGGGGTAGCTGCTCAGCTCGGGCCAGGGCAGCTCGAGGCGCATGCCGCCGCCGATGATGCGCAGGCCGCGGTTGCGGATGAAGCCGTTGTCCTCGCTGGTGTCGATGCCCAGGCGGACCAGGCTCTTGACCGCCCGGGGGGTGAGGCCGTCGCCGCAGACCTTCTCGCGGGGGAAGGCCGTCTTCTCCAGCAGCAGGACATCCAGACCTGACTGCGCGAGGTGGTGCGCCGCACTGCTGCCACCGGGGCCGGCGCCGACGACGATGACGTCGGCGTCGCGGTCGGGTGAGCCGCTGCGGTCGAGCCGTCCGACCGTGGAGACCGTGGTCACCGGCCCCCCTGTCCTGTCGCTGGTGTCAGCCCTGGTGCTGCTTGTGAAAGTCTTCACGAACGAGTGTACGGCCGTGCACGGGCCCGGGCACGCCGGGCCCGGCGCGCGTTCAGGCCGGGGATGGCCCGGGGCTGGTGGCCCGGTGCAGCGCGACGATCCCGCCGGTCAGGTCCCGCCAGCCGACGCTGCCCCACCCGGCCTGCTGCAGCCGACCGGCGAGCGCGGCCTGGTCGGGCCAGGCCCGGATCGACTCCGCCAGGTAGACGTACGCCGCCGGGTCGCTGCTCACCCTGGTGGCGACGGCCGGCAGGGCCTTCATCAGGTACTCGACGTAGACGGTGCGGAACGGCGCCCACGTCGGGTGGCTGAACTCGCAGACCACCATCCGCCCACCGGGCCGCGTCACGCGGCGCAGCTCGGCCAGCGCCACGTCGATGTCCTGGGTGTTGCGCAGCCCGAAGGAGATGGTCACCGCGTCGAAGCTCGCGTCGCGGAACGGCAGGTGCAGCGCGTCGCCGGCGACCAGCTCGACGCCCTCGTGCCGGGCCCTCCTGCCCACCTCGAGCATGCCGAGGGAGAAGTCGCAGCCGACGACGTCGGCTCCGCTGCGGGCCAGCGCCGCCGAGCTGGTGGCGGTGCCGGCCGCGAGGTCGAGCACCCGCTCGCCCGGCTGGAGGTCGAGCGCCTGCGCGACGGCCCGCCGCCAGCCGCGGTCCTGGCCGAGCGAGAGCACGGTGTTGGTGAGGTCGTAGCGGGCCGCCACCTCGTCGAACATGGCGGCGACCTCGGACGGGTCCTTCTCGAGCGTCGCGCGGGTCACCGGTCCATCGTCGTCCATGGCGGTGCCGGCCGCCGCCCGCGTGCCCGTGCGCCTCGCCACAGGGACCGGCTGCGAGCCACCGTCCTCCGGCGGGACGCCGACGGCGGGTCGCGGCGCTCGGGTACCCGCGCACGTCCGCGGGGGAGGCGCGCCGGACACCAGCGCCTCCCCCGCGGGAGTGCGCGCCCGCAGGTCGACGCCACGCTCGGGCGCGTCCCGAGCACCGCACGTCCGCGGGCGGGACCGACGTCCGCCCCGGGAGCGTGCGAGCGGCGGTGGGGCAGACGGGACTACCGGCGGTGGACGAGGCGACCGTTGACCACGGTGGCGGTGCAGCGGCCCGCGCCGTGGTCGAGCAGCGCCTGGTGGGGGTCGCCGTCGGTCGGGACGTCGAACACGGCCAGGTCGGCGCGCACGCCCGGGGCGAGCAGGCCGGAGGCGACGCCGATCGCCGCCGCGCCGTCGACGGTCGCCGCCCGGACCAGGCGCTCGG
>JAOPVV010000361.1 GCA_025966005.1 Frankiales bacterium | reverse complement strand
GGGCGACGTCGTGCGCGGCCTGCTGGCCCGCCTGCGCGACGACCTCGAGGACGCCGGCGAGTGGGACGAGGTGTCGTCGCTGGCCGAGCAGGCGCTGGCCCGGGGCAGCTCGGCCGCCGAGCAGCGGGCCGTGGCGGCGGCGAGCGGGGGAGACCTGACCGAGGTCGTGCGGATGCTGGTGCGGGTCAGCTCCGCCGTCTGAGCGGAGCGGGTCCCGGCCTGCGCGCCCTCCGGGGTCGCAGGACCGCTGTGCGCAGGGTGATCTGCGCCCTGGGCGTGTCGCTCACCGGCGGAACAGGTCGGGCGGCGGTCGCGGGGCCGAGCGGGCGGTCGCGTCGGTGATGGCCGCGGCCCCGCCGGTGAAGTCGCGCAGCGCGTCGCCGCTGACGACCCGGGCGCGTCCGGCCGCACGGGAGGCGCGGCGCACCAGGGCCTCCACCGGCAGCGGGGCGTC
Source organism: Frankiales bacterium (assembly GCA_025966005.1). GTDB lineage: Bacteria > Actinomycetota > Actinomycetes > Mycobacteriales > SCTD01 > SCTD01. The sequence goes on along the minus strand of JAOPVV010000361.1, from coordinate 7,441 downwards.
CGAGGCGGCGAGCACCAGGTTGGCGAAGCGCCGTCCGCGCAGGACCGACGGGTCGGCCAGCAGCACGACGTGCGCGAACGCCTCGAGCAGGGTCGAGACCTGCGCGCGGGCGAACGCCAGCGGCTTGCCGTCCGCGACGTTGACGACGTAGGTCCCGCCCGGACGCAGCAGCCGCTGCAGCTCGTGCACCCACTCCAGCGTCGTGACGTGGACCGGCATCACCGAGCTCTCGAACACGTCCGCGACCACCAGGTCGCTCTCGCCCTGGCGCAGCCGCGGCAGCTCGGTGCGCGCATCGCCGATCCGCAGGCGGAAGCCCGCGGTGCCGAAGCTGCGCCGGACCAGCTCGGCCAGCGGCTCGTCCGCCTCGACGACCAGCTGGCGCGACCCGGGCCGGGTCGCGGCGACGTAGCGCGGCAGGGTGCACCCGCCACCGCCGAGGTGCACCGCCGTCAGGGGCTCCCCGTCCGGGGCGAGGCAGTCGACGACGTCGCCCATCAGCCGCACGTAGTCGAACTCGAGGTGGGTCGGGTCGCCGCGGTCGACGTAGGACTGGGCGACGCCGTCGACCGACAGCAGCCACCCGTCCTCGTGGTCGAGGTCCTGCAGCAGCTCGGCCTGGCCGAAGGCGACCGGCCAGCGGCCTGGCCGGGGCTCGCTCACGGGCGCCCGCTCACGGCAGGAGCCGTCGCAGCTCCGGCCAGGCCGCGGCGAACGCCGGGTGCAGGGGCATCGCGTCGACGTCGGTGTCGGCCACCCAGCGCAGGTCGATGCTCTCGCGCTCCAGCACGACCGGCAGCCGGGACGGGACCGATGCGACGAAGGTCGTGTACGTCCACGTGCCGTGGTCGGCCAGGTGCTCGCCGACCACCGCCAGCTCCGACAGGTCCAGGCCGGTCTCCTCGACGGTCTCCCGGCAGGCCGCCTGGAGGGCCGTCTCGGCGGCCGACCGCGCCCCGCCGGGGACGCCCCATGTGTCGCCGCCGTGGCTCCACGGCGCGCGGTGCTGGAGCAGCACCACGCCGCCCGGCGCGACCGCCAGCAGCCCGGCCGCGCCGAAGCGCCCCCAGTGCTGGTGCCCGAGGGTGCACGTCGTCCAGCCGTCCCCGTCGGTCACGCCCCATGCCTACCTGATCCGCGTCCTTGCCGCGTCCCGGGGACCCCGCCCGGATACGCTCCCCCGCGTGGTGGACCTCCCGCTCCAGACGCCGCCCCTGCGGCTGGAGGAGCTGGTGGCGGCGCTGCCCGGCGCGGTGGTCGCCGTGGACGTCAGCAACCGGGTCCTGCACTGGAGCCCCGGCGCCGAGCGGCTGTACGGCTGGACGCGCGCGGAGGCCCTCGGACGGCCCGTCGGCGAGCTGCTGCTCCCGCCCGACGACACCCGCGCCGAGGGCATCCTCGCGGCGAACCGGGCGGGGCAGGGCTACGACGGTGAGTACGTCGTGCAGCACAAGGACGGCCGCCGACTGGTCGTGAACGTCAGCAACGCGCCCGTGCTGGGCGACGACGGCTCGGTGGTCGCGGTGGTGGCCGTCTCGCTCGACGTCACCGCGGCCTCGAGCGCGATGGCCGCCCGCGCCGCGCAGCTGCAGGAGGCGCGCAGCCAGGCCGAGCGGCTGGCGGACCGCAACGCCCGGCTGGTCCGCATCAGCGAGCTGCTCGGCGCCGCGCTGTCGCCGGCCGAGGTCGTCGAGGTGGTGCTGGCCCAGGGCATCGCGGCGCTCGGCGCGGACGCCGGCGGCATCGCCGTCGTGGAGGGCGGGCGGCTGCACGTGCTCGGCAGCACCGGCTACGAGCCGCACGTCGTCGGCACCTACGAGCAGTTGGCGCTCGACGCGCGCACCCCGCTGACCGACGTGCTGCGGACCGGCACCCCGATGCGCACCCGCAGCCACGGCGAGCTGGCCGCGCTCTACCCCGACCTGCCGATCTCGTCACTGTCGCACTCCTACGCCGGGGTCGCGCTGGAGGTCGACGGCCGGGTGCTGGGGGTCATGGCGCTGTCGGCGGCGTACGCCGGCGCCTTCCCCGACGAGGACGTCGACTTCCTGCTGACCCTGGGCCGGCAGTGCGCGCAGGCGCTGGAGCGCGGACGGCTGTTCGCCGCCGAGCGCGAGGCTGGCCGGCGCACGGCGTTCCTGGCGGCGGCCAGCGACCGCCTCGCCACGTCGCTGGACTACCCGACGACGCTCGACGCCGTGGCCGAGCTGGCGGTCCCGGCGACCGGCGACTGGGTGTCGGTGCACCTGCTCGACGCGGCCGGCCAGCCGCAGCTGGTCACCGTCCACCACCGCGACCCCGGCCTGCAGTCGCTGCTGGAGGAGGTCTTCGCCCGCTACCCGCTCGAGGTCGACGGCTCGCCCAGCATGGGGATGGTCATGACGGAGGGGCGCTCGCTGCGGCTGCGCGACGTCGGCGAGCCCGTCCTGCGCGCCCTGGCCCGCGACGACTGGCACCTCGACGCCCTGCACCGGCTCGGCCTGGGCAGCGCCCTCGGCGTCCCGCTGGTCGTGCACGGACGTACGCTCGGCGTGCTGGCCGTGGCCCGGGCCGTCAGCGACGGCTACGGCGACGACGACGTGGCCTTCGTCGAGGACCTCGCGCACCGCATGGCGAGCGCGGTCGACAACGCCCTGCGCTACCGCGAGCAGCGCGAGACGGCGCTGACGCTGCAGCGCTCGCTGCTCCCGAGCGGCCTGCCCGACCTGCCCGGGCTCACCGTCGCCCACCGCTACCTGCCCGGCACCGCCGGCGCCGAGGTCGGTGGCGACTGGTACGACCTCATCCCGCTGACCCGGGGCCGGGTCGGACTGGTGGTGGGCGACGTCATGGGCCGCGGCATGGCGGCGGCGGCAGTGATGGGCCAGCTGCGGGCGGCGGTGCGGGCCTGCGCGCTGGTCGAGGACAGCCCGGCCGCCGTGCTGTCGCTCGTCGACGCGGCGATGTCGTCGCTGGGCCAGACGTCCCTCACGACCTGCCTGTACGGCGTGTTCGACCCGGCCAGCCGCCGGCTGGTGCTGGCCAGCGCCGGCCACCTGCCGCCGCTGCTGGTGCACCGCGACGGCGGCGGCGAGTACGTCGAGATCGACCCCGGACCGCCGCTCGGGGTCGCCTGGCACCGCCCGACGGAGGTCGAGGTCGACGTGCCCGACGGCGCCGTCCTTGTGCTGTTCACCGACGGCCTCGTCGAGGGCCGCGAGCAGCCCGTCGAGACCGGTCTGCTGGCGCTGCGCAACGCGGTCGCCGCGTCCGACCTGCCGCCGTGCGACGTCGAGGGGCTGTGCGACCTGCTGCTGCGCGCGGTGGGACGCGACGGCCGTCCCGACGACGACAGCGCGCTGATGGCCGTGTGGACCGGCTCGTCGGAGCGGGCCGGGGACGGCGACGCGCACCTGCACCTGGCGGGGCACCTGTCCGAGGTCGCCCGGGCCCGGCACCTCACGGTGCGGGTCGCCCAGCGGCTGGGCGTCGACGCCGACGACGCCGCGCTGCTGGTCACCGAGCTGGCCAGCAACGCGCTGCGGCACGGCGGTCCCGGCGTCGACCTGTGGGTCCGCCCGGCCGAAGGAGGCGGCCTGCGGGTCGAGATGGTCGACGGGCACGCCTCGTCGCTGCCCCGGGTGCAGGACCCCGACGCCGACGCCGAGGGCGGCCGCGGTCTGCTGATCGTGTCGGCGCTGGCGCGGTCGTGGGGCACCGACCGGCTCGCGGCCGGCAAGTGCGTGTGGTTCGAGCTCGGCCCGGTCGACGCCGCCTGACGCGCGTCACGCAGGATGGGGTCTCCCGACGGAAGGACCCGCATGAGCACCACCGCACGCGAGGTACGGCTGGCCGCACGACCGCAGGGCGAGCCGGTGCCCACCGACTTCGAGCTGGCGACGGTCGACGTGCCGGACCCGGCCGAGGGCGAGGTGCTGGTGCGCAACCTGTTCATGTCGGTCGACCCGTACATGCGCGGGCGGATGAACGACGTCAAGAGCTACGTGCCGCCGTTCCAGGTCGGCGCGCCGCTCGACGGCGGGGCGGTGGGCGAGGTCGTCGCCTCGACCGTCGACTCGCACGCCGTGGGGGACCTGGTGCTGCACGGCCAGGGCTGGCGCGAGCTTGCCGTCGGACCGGCGAAGGCCTTCAGCCGGCTGTCGGCGACCAACCACCCGTCGGCCCACCTCGGCGTGCTCGGGATGCCCGGGTTGACCGCGTGGGCCGGCTTGTTCACGATCGCGGGCTACCAGCCCGGCGAGACAGTCTTCGTCTCCGGCGCGGCCGGCGCGGTCGGCAGCCTGGTCGGGCAGCTCGTCACCGCGACCGGTGGCACGGCCATCGGCAGCGCCGGCTCGCCCGAGAAGGTCGCCTGGCTGCGCCAGCTCGGCTTCGCGCAGGCGTTCTCGTACAAGGACGGCCCCGTCGCGCCGCAGCTGCGCGAGGCAGCGCCCGACGGCATCGACGTCTACTTCGACAACGTCGGCGGTGAGCACCTCGAGGCGGCCATCGCCTCGCTCAAGCCGCACGGGCGGGCGGCGCTCTGCGGAATGATCAGCCAGTACAACAACAGCGCGCCGAAGCCGGGCCCGGCCAACCTCGCGCTCTGCGTCGGCAAGCGGCTGCGGCTGCAGGGCTTCATCGTCAGCGACCACGCCGACCAGCGACCGGCCTTCGAGCGCGAGATGGCGGCGATGCTCGCCGACGGCCGCGTGGTGGCCGCCGAGACCGTCGTCGACGGTCTGGAGAACGCGCCGGGCGCCTTCATCGGCCTGCTGCGCGGGGAGAACACCGGGAAGATGGTCGTGCGTCTGTGACCTCCGGTCTCGGACGGCTGGCCGAGCAGGCGCTCGAACGGCTCGGCGACCACCGCAGCCTGGAGTTCGAGGGCACCTGGCACACGGCGGCGGAGCAGCACGCCTCGGCCCGGCGCCTGGCCGCCGGGCTGGTCGGCCTCGGCGTGCGGCCGGGGGAGCGGGTGGTCGTCTGCATGACCAACTGCCCCGAGGTGCTGCTCTGCTACGCCGCGCTGTGGCGCGCGGGAGCGGTTCCCACGCCGGTCATCTCGGCCGTCACCCCGGTCGAGCTGCGGCACGTGCTCACCGACTCGGGAGCGGTGCTGGCCGTGGCTTCGGAGGGGAGCCTGGCGCTGGTCGTCGAGGCCGTCCAGGGGCTCGACGTCCGGGTCGTGCTGGCCGCGCCGGCGCTGCTCCCTGGCGCCGACCTGCTGCTCGGCGACCTGCTGGCCGGCGCGGACGGTGCGCTGGTGCCGCGGACCGACGCCGACCTCGCCGCGCTGCTCTACACGGGTGGGACGACCGGCCGGGCCAAGGGCGTCATGCTCTCGCACGGCGGACTGCGCGACATCGCCCTGGCCCGGGCGCAGGTGTTCTCCCGCTCGGGCGCGGTCGACCTGCTGCTGGCGCTGCCCCTGTCGCACGTCTACGGGCTGCTCAACGCGGTCACGCGGGCGCAGATGGCCGAGCCCGGGTTCGTCGTGCTGCAGCGACGGTTCGACGCCGCCGGCTGGCTCGCGCTCGCGGCGGAGCACCGGCCGCAGGCGGCGGCGCTGGTGCCCTCGATGCTGCAGCTGCTGCTGCGTCAGGACCTGGAGGCCGCCGACCTGTCGTCGCTGCGCTACGTGACGACGGGCGGCGCGCCGCTGGCGGTGGCGGTGCGCGAGCAGATGGAGCGGCGGGTACCCGGCGTGCGGGTCTGCGACGGGTACGGCTGCACCGAGGTGACCTCGACGGCGACCATGAACCCGTACGACGCGCCGCGCTCGGGAAGCGTCGGTCTGCCCCTGCCGGGCGTCGAGCTCAAGGTCGTCGACGAGCTGGACGAGCCGGTCCCGACCGGCAGCGACGGCGAGGTGTGCGTCCGCTCCGCCGGGGTCATGCAGGGCTACTGGCGCGACCCGACCGCGACTGCCGCGGCCGTCCGCGACGGCTGGATGCACACCGGCGACGTCGGCCACCTCGACGCCGACGGCTACCTCTACGTCGTCGACCGGATCAAGGACCTGATCATCCGCGGGGGGTTCAACGTCTACCCGCGCGACGTGGAGGACGTCCTGCTCGAGCACCCGTCGGTGGCCACCGCCGCGGTCGTCGGGCGCCCCGACGAGGTGCTCGGCGAAGAGGTCGTCGCGTACGTGTCGCTCACCGGACCACCCGTTGCCGCCGACGATCTCATCGCGTGGTGCCGTGACCGGCTCGGGCGTCACAAGCACCCGCGCGAGGTCCACGTCCTGCCGGCCGTGCCGCTGACGTCGGTCGGCAAGACCGACCGCAAGGCGCTGCGCCGGCTGGCCGCGCAGGACTAGCCGCCGTCACCCTCGGCGGCCACGCCCCGGCGCCGCAGGAGCCGCACGCCCGGCAGGCCCTCCACCATCCGGTGCAGGTCCTCCACCAGTCCGAGCAGGTCGTGCAGTTCGGGCCCGACGCCCTGGAGCGCTCCGGCGAGCGGCAGCAGGTCGCGGTCGACCGCCTCCAGCAGCAGGGGGAGGCGGTCGAGCAGGAGCACCGCGGCGTCGACCTCCTCGTCGCTCAGCGTCCCGGCGAGGTGGCGGAGCACCGGCAGCAGCTGCTCCAGGGCCGGACGCGCCTGGGTCAGCAGGTGATCGGCGCCGTCGACCAGCCCGCCCGCGCCCGCCAGGACGTCGAACGTGCGCTGGACGGCCGTCTCGGCGCGGGTGAGCACCTCACCGACCCGCTGCACGGAGTGCTCGGCGCCGTCGACGACGGTCCCGACGCGTCCGACGGTGGCCTGGGCCTGGTCCACGACGCCGCCGACGCGTCCCACGGTGTCCTGAGCGTCGTCGACGACGGTCCCGACGCGTCCGACGATGCACTCGGCTCCGTCCACGACGCCGTCGACGCGTCCGATCGAGCGCTCGGCTCCGCTGACGACGCCGTCCACCCGTCCGATCGACGTCTCTGCGCCGTCGAGGACCGTGCCAACCCGACCGACGGCGCTCTCGGCCTGACCGAGGACGCGCTCGAGACGGTCGACCAGCGGGGCCGCACCGGTCAGCAGCACGTCGGCCTCGGTGGCGAGGGTGTCGAGCCGCTGCAGCGAGCGGTCGGCGGAGTCGAGCAGACCGTCGACCCGGTCGAGCGTCTCGACCAGCCGGGGGACCAGGGCCACCGCCCCGGTGGCCGCGCGGCCGAGGGCCTGCGCCGCGCCGGCCAGGTCGCGCACCGCCTCGACGAGGTCAGAGGGTCCGGGCAGGGGAAGTCTCACGGGCACCGTCCTCTACCGGTACGGACGGGCGTCGGCCCCGTCGGCGGTGGCGCACCGGCAGCCGCGCAGGAGACGACGCCGGGCAGGGCGTCGAGTCGGTCGAAGCCGAGCCGCTGCCCGCACTGCGCGCAGTCGGTCAGGCTGCCGTCGTCGAGCCGGAGCAGGGTCGTGGCGGCCGGCTCGGCCAGACCCGAGCGGTGCCGCGCCGCGCCCGCCG
>JAOPVV010000293.1 GCA_025966005.1 Frankiales bacterium | reverse complement strand
GGCGCGGGGCGGCGGGGGCCTCGGCCGTCGCGGAGGCAGCGGAAGCCGCGGCCGCGGCGGCGACCGGGGTGCCGGCCTCGATCTCCTCGGACAGGCAGGCCGCGAACTGGTCGACCAGCTTGGCGCTGACGTCGGCCAGCACGCCCCGGCCGAACTGCGCCGGCTTGCCGGTGACGTTGAGGTCGGTGTCGACCTCGATCTCGGTCGTGGCGCCCTTGTCGATCAGGCGGCAGGTGATCAGAGCCTTGGCGGTGCCCGTACCGCGGGTCTCCTTGCCGCTGCCGTCGATGACCGCGGTGTGCGTGGCCTCGTCCTTGCTGACGAAGGAGGCCTTGCCGCCGTAGGTGAGGTTGATCGGGCCGACCTTGACCTTGACCGTGCCCTCGAAGTCGTCGCCGTCGATCTTGGTGAGGGTCGCGCCCGGCATGCACGGTGCGATGCGCTCGACGTCGAGCAGCACCTTCCACGCCTCGTCGACGGGGACGGGGACGGTGAACCGGTTCTCGAGCTTCATCGGGCTCCTCCTGTCAGGGCGTGCAGGTCTTCCGGGGTGTCCAGGTCGTCGGGGGCTCCGACGTCGGTGCAGTCGACCTGCACCACCAGCTCGGGGTGGGCGCGCAGCCAGCTGCGGGCTCCTTCGTCGCCGACCGCGGCGGCGCGGACGCCGGGCCAGGTCGCCCGGTCGAGCAGGACGGGGTTGCGCGGCCGTCCGTCGTACGTCGCGACGGCCGCCGGGGCGCCGTCGGCGTGGGCCGCGCGCAGCCGGTCGACGACGACGGAGGTCACGAGCGGCTGGTCGACCAGGGCCACGACGCAGGCCCCGACGCCGCCGTCGGCCTCCAGAGCCGCCAGCCCGGCCCGCAGCGACGCCCCCATGCCGGACGCCCACTCGGGTGACTCGACGACGACGGCGCCCGCGCACAGCGGGCGCACCTGCTCGGCGGACGCCCCGACCACCACGACGACCGGGTCGCAGCCGGCCTCGTCCAGCAGCCGGATCCCCCGCCGCACCAGCGCTTCTCCGTCGAGCTCGACCAGCGCCTTGGGACCGCCCATGCGGCGGCCGGCGCCCGCGGCGAGCAGCAGGCCGGCCACGCTCACGCGACCACCGGGGTCGCGGCCGTGACGGTGACGTCCTGGTGGATCTCGCCCTGCGTCACGGCCAGCGGGCGGCCCGAGCCGCCCCACCGGTTCTGCACGATCTCGGCCGCGATCGACACGGCGGTCTCCTCGGCCGTGCGGGCACCGAGGTCGAGGCCGATGGGCGAGTGCAGCCGGGCGATGGCCGCCTCGTCGACCCCCGCCTCGCGCAGGCGGCGCAGCCGGTCGTCGTGGGTGCGCCGGCTCCCCATCGCGCCGATGTAGGCGGCGGGCCTGCGCAGGGCCACCTCGAGCAGCGGCACGTCGAACTTGGGGTCGTGGGTGAGCACGCACATGACGGTGCGCTCGTCGACCTCAGTCGAGGCGAGGTAGCGGTGCGGCCACTCGCAGACGACCTCGTGGGCCTCCGGGAACCGGCGGGGCGTGGCGAACACCGGGCGGGCGTCGCAGACGGTCACCCGGTAGCCGAGGAACACGCCGATGCGGCTGACCGCTGCGGCGAAGTCGGTGGCGCCGAACACGAGCATCCGCGGCGGGGGCGTGAACGACTGGACGAAGACGGTGACGTCGTCGATGCGGCGCTGGCCCTGCGCGCCGTAGTGCCGGTCGCCCGTCTGGCCGGCGGCGAGCATCCCGCGGGCGTCGTCGGTGACCGCGACGTCGAGACCCTCGGCCTCCAGCGAGCCGAGCGCGTACGACGCCCCAACGAGCAGCTGCGCGCCCAGCGGCGCGGGACCGCTCACGACCGTGGCCAGGGCGACCGGCTCGTCGACGGCGACCTTCTCGGCCCACGCGGTGAGCAGCTCGCGGTCGGCCGGGGCGACGAGCACCTCGAGGGCGCCACCGCAGGTGAGCCCGACGGCGAAGGCGTCGTCGTCGCTGAAGCCGTACGTCTCGACCACCGCGCCCTCGCCGGCCAGGACACGCTCGGCGGTGCCGTAGACGGCGCCCTCGACGCAGCCCCCGGAGATGCTGCCCAGCGCCTCGCCGTCGCGGCTCACGGCCATGGCGGCGCCCGGTGGCCGGGGCGAGCTGCCCCTGGCGCCGATCACGGTGGCGACGGCGAACGGCTCCCCCCTGCTCAGCAGGTTCCGCAGACCGTCGGCGATGTCACGCACGCGACAGCTCCTTCCCGTTCGTGGCCGACCCGTGCACGCCACCGCGGACCACGGCTGCCAGGTGCTCGAGGGCTGCCAGGCTGTGACCCTCGACGAAGTCGTCAACGTGCGGGAGGGCCGCCGCCATCCCCGCGGCCAGCGGCTCGTAGCCCGGAGCGGCCTTGCGCGGGTTGGACCACACGACCCGGTGGGCCAGCCGGTGCAGCCGGGCCATCTGCTCGCCGAGCAGGGTCGCGTCGCCGCGCTCCCAGCCGTCCGACAGCAGCACGACCACCGCGCCCCGGGCCGTGCCGCGCTGGCCCCACTGGTCGAGGAACTGCTTGAGCAGGTCGCCGAGCCGGGTGCCGCCGCCGGCGTCGACGAGGGTCTCGGCGACGGCGGCCATCGCGGTGTCCGGGTCGCGCAGCGACATCTCACGGGTCAGCCGGGTCAGCCGGGTGCCCATCGCGAAGACCTCGGTCGGGGCACCGCGACGCGACGCGGCGTGGGCGAACCGCAGCAGCGCCTCGGCGTAGCTCTCCATCGAGCCGCTGACGTCGACCAGGAGCACCACCCGGCGCGGACGGCTGGCCGGTGAGCGGCGGCGCAGCTGGGCAGGCTCCCCGCCGGCGGCGAGCCAGGCGCGCAGCGTGCGTCCCCCGTCGACCCGGCCGCGCAGCGAGGGCCGCAGCCTGCGGGTCGGGCGCTTCTCCCCCGGCAGCCGCAGCGCCGACAGCAGCCGGCGCAGGTGCTCCTTCTCGTCCGGCGTCATCGCGCTGACGTCGCGGTGGCGCAACTGCTCGACCGCGCTGGCCGCGGCGCTCATCGACTCGGACGCCTGCTCGCCGCCCTCCTCGCCCGAGCCCTCCCCGGGCTCGGCGACCAGGCGCAGCTCCCGCTTCATCAGCCGCTGCCGGCGCACGATCGCCCCCGGACGGTCGCCGAAGTAGGCCTCGAAGGCGGCGTCGTACCGGCGCAGGTCGTCGGGGCTGCCGCACATCGTCAGGCGGCCGGCCCAGTAGACGTCCGAGCGCCGGTTCGGGTCGAGCTCGGACAGCGCCGACACGGCGGCGTGCACGCGGTCGGTCGACGCCGCGACGCCCATCCCCCGCAGCGTGCCGGCGAGCCCGACGAGGCTGTCGACGGCGTCGTAGGGCAGCCCGCTCATCAGCCGCCCAGGACGGCGGTGGCGATCATCTGCTGGACGTCGAGCCGCTTGGCGTGCGCCTGGTCCTCGCGGTACTTCAGCACCGCACCGAGCGTCGCGGTGGCGAGCCCGGCGTCGAGCCGCTCGGCGCCGAGCGCGACCAGCGCCTGCGTCCAGTCGATCGACTCGGCGACGCCGGGCGGCTTGAGCAGGTCCTGCGTGCGCAGGACGGCGACGGCCCGCGCGACCTGCTCGGCCAGCGACGCCGACGCCTCCGGGACCCGCTGCCGCACGATCGCGACCTCGCGGTCAAAGTCGGGGTGCTCGACCCAGTGGTAGAGGCAGCGCCGCTTCAGGGCGTCGTGCACCTCGCGGGTGCGGTTGGAGGTGACGACGACGATCGGCGGCACCTCGGCGTGCACGGTCCCGAGCTCGGGGACGGTGACGGTGTAGTCCGACAGCACCTCGAGCAGGAACGCCTCGAACTCGTCGTCGGCCCGGTCGACCTCGTCGACGAGCAGGACCGCCGGGGAGGTCTCGAGCGCCGCCAGCAGCGGGCGCGCGAGCAGGAACCGGCGGCTGTAGACCTCGGCCTCGAGCCGCTCGGCGTCGGCCTGCCCGCTGGCCTCGGCGGCCCGCAGGTGCAGCAGCTGCCGAGGGAAGTCCCAGTCGTAGAGCGCCTGGCTGGCGTCGATGCCCTCGTAGCACTGCAGGCGCAGCAGGTCGGCGCCCACCACCTTGGCGAGGGCGTGCGCGAGCGCCGTCTTGCCGACGCCCGCCTCCCCCTCGAGGAACAGGGGGCGCGGCAGCGCCAGCGCCAGGTACGCCGCGGTGGCGACACCGTCGTCGGCGAAGTAGCCGGCGTCGGCCAGGAGCCGAGCGAGCCCGGCGGGGTCCTGCACCCCCTCGGGGAGCAGGCCCCGCCGGGGCGGGGTCACGTCGCTCAGGAGGTGATCCCGGCGGCCTGGGACACCGCGCGGGCGGTCAGCACCCGCGCGAGGTGCTGGCGGTAGTCGGCCTTGGCGCCGAGGTCGGAGGGCGGGTTCGTGCCGTCCGCCGCCGACGCCGCCGCGGCGACGACCTGCTCCCGGGTCGACGCGCCGACGAGCGCGGCCTCGACCGAGTGCGGGCGCACCGGCGTCGAGCCCATGTTCGTCAGGCCGATGCGGGCCTCGGCGATCGAGCCGCCCTCCGTCCGGACGGCGGTCGCGACGCCGACGATCGCCCAGGCCTGCGCGACCCGGTTGAACTTCTCGTACCGCACGCCCCAGTCGCCCGTGAGCTTCGGGATGCGCACAGCGGCGAGGATCTCGTCCGGCGACAGCGAGGTCTCGAGGTAGTCGACGAAGAAGTCCTTCGCCGCGATCGTGCGACGGCCACCGGGACCCTCGGCGACGAGCTCGGCGTCGAGCGCCAGCGCGACAGCCGCGAGGTCGCCCGCGGGGTCGGCGTGGGCCAGCGCCCCGCCGAAGGTCCCGCGGTGGCGGACGGCGGGGTCGGCGACGGTGGAGGTCGCCTCCGACAGCAGCGCGGCGTACTGCCTGACGAGCGGGTCCTCGATGACGTCGCTGTGCTTGGTCATCGCGCCGATGACGAGGACGTCGCCGTCCTCGCCGACCCCCCGCAGCTCGCTGACCCGGGACAGGTCGATGAGCGTCGTGGGGAACGCCAGACGCAGGCGCAGCACCGGGATCAGGCTCTGGCCGCCGGCGAGGATCTTGGCGTCCTCACCCGCGGCACCCAGCGCCGCGATCGCCTCGGCGAGCGTGGTCGGGGCGACGTAGTCGAACTGGGCCGGGATCACAGCGCGCTCCTGTTGTCGTCGAGGGCCTCGTCGGCAGCGGCGCCGCCGGTGCTGCCGGTGGAGGTGCCTCCGTAGGCGACGGTGCCGGCGGTGGCGCGGGCCGACCCCTCGCCGTTGATGGCCCGCCAGACCCGCTCGGGGGTGGCCGGCATGTCGATGTCGTTCACGCCGTACTGGCGCACCGCGTCGACCACGGCGTTCATGACGGCCGGGGTCGAGGCGATGGTGCCGGCCTCGCCGACTCCCTTGACGCCGAGCGGGTTGCTCGTCGCGGGGGTCTCGGTGCGGCCGGTGTCGAAGTGCGGCAGGTCGGGCGCTGCCGGCACCAGGTAGTCGACCAGCGAGCCGGTGGTCAGGTTGCCCTCGGCGTCGTAGACCGCCTCCTCGTACAGCGCCTGCGCGATGCCCTGCGCGAGCCCGCCGTGGATCTGCCCCTCGACGATGACCGGGTTGATGATCTTGCCGATGTCGTCGACGCAGACGTACTTGAGGATCTTGGTGAACCCGGTCTCGGTGTCGATCTCGACCGCGCACAGGTGGGTCCCGTGCGGGTAGCTGAAGTTCTCCGGGTCGGAGACGTAGTCGCTGTCGAGGGTCGGCTCCATGCCGTCCGGGAGGTTGTGCGCCGCGAACGTCGCGAGCGCCACCTCCTGGATCGTCAGCTTGGCCTCGGGCGAGCCCTTGACGGAGAACGTGCCGCCGCCGAACTCGACGTCGTCCTCGTTGGCCTCGAGCAGGTGCGCGGCGATCCGCTTGGCCTTCTCGATCACCTTGCCGGTGGCCTTGTGGATCGCGACGCCGCCGACGACCAGCGAGCGCGAGCCGTAGGTGTCCATGCCCTTGTGGCTGGAGCGGGTGTCACCGGCGACGAGCTCGACGTCCTCGAACGGCACGCCGAGCGAGTCGGCGACGATCTGGCTCCACGAGGTGTGGTGGCCCTGCCCGTGCGGCGTCGCGCCGGAGACGACCTCGACCTTGCCGGTCGGCAGCATCCGCACGGAGGCCGACTCCCAGCCGCCGGCGCCGTACGACAGCGAGCCGAGGACGCGGGACGGGGCCAGGCCGCACATCTCGGTGAACGTCGAGATGCCGATCCCGATCTGGACCGGGTCCTTGCTCGCCCGGCGGCGGTCGCGCTCGGCCTTGAGACCGGCCATGTCGAACATCTGCTCGGCCTTGTCGGTCGCGGCCTCGTAGTTGCCCGAGTCGTAGGTGAGCCCCGCGACCATCTCGTACGGGAACTCCTCGTGCTTGATCCAGTTCTGCCGGCGCAGCTCCATGGGGTCGCGACCGAGCTCGGCCGCGAGCTCGTCCATGATCCGCTCGATGGCGTACGTCGCCTCCGGGCGTCCGGCTCCGCGGTAGGCGTCGGTCGGCGTCTTGGTGGTGAACACGCCGGTGCAGGTGAAGTGGTAGCTCGGCATCTTGTAGATGGCCGGGAACATGAACGCCCCGAGCACCGGGACGCCGGGGGTGATCAGCTGCAGGTAGGCGCCCATGTCGGCGAGCAGCTCGACCTTGAGGCCGAGCAGCGTGCCGTCCTTGGTGCAGGCGATCTCGATGTCCTGGATCTGGTCGCGGCCGTGCGTGGTGGCCTGGTAGTTCTCGCTGCGCGACTCGGTCCACTTGATCGGACGGCCCAGCTTGCGGGCGACGACCAGGCAGAGGATCTCCTCGGCGTACACGTTGAGCTTGGCGCCGAAGCCGCCGCCGACGTCGGGGGCGACCACGCGCAGCTTGTGCTCCGGGATGCCCGTCGTCAGCGCCAGCATGATCCGCAGGATGTGCGGGATCTGCGTCGTGGACCACATCGTGAACTCGTCGGCCGCGGCGATCGGCGCGACGACGACGCCGCGCGGCTCCATCGGCGTGGGGATGAGCCGCTGCTGGCGGAAGCGGCGCCGGACGACGACCGCGTCGTCACCGGCGTTCTTCACCGTCTCGGCGTAGTCGGCGCCGGCGCCGGGGAAGTCGAAGACGAAGCACTGGTTGGTGCCCTTCTCGCTGTGCACCAGGGGGGCGCCGGGCTTGAGCGCCTCCTCCATGTCGACGACCGCGGGCAGCTGGTCGTACTCGACGGCGATCGCCTCGAGGGCGTCGGCCGCGGCGTAGCGGTCACGCGCGATGACGACGGCCACGCCGTCACCGACGTACCGGACCTCGTCGGTCGCGAGCGGCGTGTGCACCGGCGAGACCATGTCGGGGGTGACCGGCCAGGCGCACGGCATCGACGCGCCCATGACGTCGGCGAGGTCGGCACCGCTGTACGCGGCGATCACGCCGGGCATCTCGAGCGCGGCCGAGACGTCGACCGACAGGATCCTCGCGTGCGCCATCGGGCTGCGCAGCACGGTCATGTGCAGCAGGCCGGGCAGGGTGATGTTGTCGGTCCAGTTGGTCTGGCCCGTGACGAGCTTGGCGTCCTCCTTGCGGCGGCGCCCGCGTCCGAGCTCACCGCCGGCGTACGGCTTCGACAGCGCGTCGGGGTGCTCGGCGATCTCCTGGGCGACCAGGCCCGCGTCCAGCTGCTCGGTCATGACGACGCTCCGGAGGTCGCGGGGACGGGCTCGTCGGCGTCGCGGAACGACCCGGCGATCGGGCCCTCCCCGCGCAGCTCGGAGGCGGCCGACAGCACGGCCTTGACGATGTTCTGGTAGCCGGTGCAGCGACACAGGTTGCCCTCGAGCCCGTGGCGGACCTCGTCCTCGGTGGGGCTCGGGTTGCGGGTGAGCAGGTCGACCGACGCCATGATCATGCCGGGGGTGCAGTACCCGCACTGCAGGCCGTGGTGCTGCTGGAAGGCCTTCTGGACCGGGTGCCACTCGCTGCCCTCGGCCAGGCCCTGGATCGTCGTGATGTCGGCGCCGGCGGCCTGGACCGCGAGCACGGAGCACGACTTCACGCTCTCGCCGTCGATGCTGACCGTGCAGGAGCCGCAGTTCGACGTGTCGCAGCCGATGGGCGTGCCGACGCGGCCGAGGCCGTCACGCAGGTGGTGGGTGAGGAGCGTTCGAGGTTCGACCTCGTCCTCGTAGGTGACTCCGTCGACCTTCATGCTCACGCGCATCTCGTGGTGCCTCCCGGGCTCGCCGATCGTGCGGGACAGCGGCTGGCGAGCAGCGGGAGCAGACGGGTCGAGAGGTCCGCGGACCGTCACAGGGACGAGGTCGGGGCCCCCCGCGCCCGTCGGCGCCTCGAGGCCGGCAGTCGCATCGTGCGGTGTGACCTGGGTCTATGACCTGGGCCACACCGGGGACACTATCCCGAGCCGCGGATCGCGCAACTGGTGCGGTCAGGCGGTGCGGGGCTCGGGGTCGGCGACGTCGGTCGCACGCACCGCGAAGTGCGCACCGGGCGAGCCCACCGTCAGCATCACCAGGGCGAACCACGGCGCCCAGCGCAGCTGCTGCCAGCACGCCAGGACCAGCACCACCAGCGCGGTGAACAGCGCGCCGTGCAGCGGACCCAGCACCGGCACCAGGTCGGGCCCGGTCGTCCGCTTGAGCAGCGAGCCGACGAGCAGCACCGCGAAGGAGATCGACTCCATCAGGGCCACCAGGCGCAGGGCACGGATCACAGCAGTTCCTCCAGCTTCGGGACGGGTCACGACGGCGTGCGGGGTCACGCGGTGACGCTGGCGACGAGCTCGTCGGCCGCGGCGTACGGGTCGAGGTCGCCGGCGACGACCTTGCCCGCCAGGGCGGCGAGCGCGTCGCTGCCCGACAGGTCGCCGATGCGCGAGCGCAGGGCGGTCAGGGCGATCGCCTCGACCTCGTCGGAGGCCCGCTTGCGGCGGCGAGCCTCGAGCTGGCCGTTGCCGGCCAGCCACGCGCCGTGCTGCTCGATCGCGTCGACCACCTCGTCGGCGCCCTCGCCCCGGGCCGCGACCGTCTTGAGGATCGGCACGCGCCAGCCGTCGTCGGTGCGGCGATCGCCCAGGGAGAGCATGTACCGCAGGTCGCGGGCCACCGTGTCGGCGCCGTCGCGGTCGGCCTTGTTGACGACGAACAGGTCGGCCACCTCGAGGATCCCGGCCTTGGCCGCCTGGATGCCGTCACCCATGCCCGGAGCGAGCAGGACGATCGTCGTGTCGGCCAGCGAGGCGACCTCGACCTCGGCCTGCCCGACACCGACGGTCTCGATCAGCACGACGTCGCAGCCCGCGGCCGCCAGCACCCGCAGCGCCTGCGGCGTCGCCCACGACAGGCCGCCGAGGTGCCCGCGCGAGGCCATCGAGCGGATGAACACGCCGTCGTCGGTGGCGTGCTCCTGCATCCGCACGCGGTCGCCGAGCAGCGCGCCGCCGGAGAACGGCGAGCTCGGGTCGACCGCGAGCACGCCGACGGTCATCCCGCGTCGCCGGTAGGCCGCGACCAGCGCGCTGGTCGAGGTGCTCTTGCCGACGCCGGGTGAGCCGGTCAGCCCGATGACCCGGGCGTGCGCGGCGAGCGGCGCGAGCAGGGCCATCACCTCGCGCAGGGCGGGGCTGGCGTCCTCGACCAGGCTGATCAGGCGTGCGACCGCCCGCGCCCGGTGGGCGGGGTCGCCGCCGCTGGCCTGCTCGACCAGCAGCGGGACGTCGAGGACCCGCCGGGCGCGTGCGGTCGTCAACCTAGGAGGCGGGGACGCGGAGCAGCAGGGCGTCGCCCTGCCCGCCGCCGCCGCAGAGCGCCGCCGCACCGAGGCCGCCGCCGCGGCGGCGCAGCTCGAAGGCGAGGTGCAGCACCACACGGGCACCGGAGGCGCCGATCGGGTGCCCGAGCGCGATGGCGCCGCCGTTGACGTTGACCTTGGACGGGTCGACGCCGAGGGCGCGGGTCGAGGCGATGCCGACGGCCGCGAAGGCCTCGTTCAGCTCGAACAGGTCGACGTCCTGGACCGACCTGCCCTCCTTGGCCAGCGCCTTCTTGATGGCGTTGGCCGGCTGCTCCTGCAGCGAGTTGTCCGGGCCGGCGACGATGCCGTGGGCGCCGATCTCGGCGATCCAGGACAGGCCCAGCGACTCGGCCCTCTCCTTGCTCATCACGACGACCGCGGCGGCGCCGTCGCTGATCTGCGAGGCGTTGCCGGCGGTGATCGTGCCGTCCTTGGTGAAGGCCGGCCGCAGCTTGCCGAGCGAGTCCGCGGTGGTGCCGGGACGCACGCCCTCGTCCTCGCGCACGACGACCGGGTCGCCCTTGCGCTGGGGGATCTCGACGGGGGTGATCTCCTCGTCGAAGCGCCCCTCCTTGATGGCGGCGGCCGCGAGCTCGTGGCTGTGCGCGGCGAAGTCGTCCTGCTCCTCGCGGGTCTGGGGGGCGAAGTTCGCCTGGTGGCGCTCTGTGCCCTCGCCCATCGGGACCTTGTCGAAGGCGTCGAACAGGCCGTCGTGGAAGGTCGCGTCGAGGATCTCGGCGTTGCCGTAGCGGTAGCCGGCGCGGGCCTTGGGCAGCAGGTACGGCGCGTTGGTCATCGACTCCATGCCGCCGGCCACGACGACGTCGACCTCGCCGGCGCGGATCAGCTGGTCGGCCAGCGCGATCGCGTCCAGGCCCGACAGGCAGACCTTGTTGATGGTCAGCGACGGGACGTCCATCGGGACGCCGCCCTTGACCGCCGCCTGGCGGGCGGTCATCTGGCCCTGGCCGGCCTGCAGCACGTGACCCATGATCACGTAGTCGACCTGGTCGCCGGTGATGCCCGAGCGCTCGAGGGCGGCCTTGATGGCGATGCCGCCGAGGTCCATGGCGGACAGGTCCTTGAACGCGCCGGACAGCTTGCCGATCGGCGTGCGAGCTCCTGAGACGATGACGGACGTGGCCACGGGGTGCCTCCATGAGCGCTTGAGGGTGTTGCTGCCACGATAACGGGACACCCGCAGCCCCCCGAAGGAGCCCGTCCACCGTGAAGGTCACCCGGATCGACCACGTCGGCATCGCCGTCGCCGACCTCGACGCCGCCATCGAGATGTACGAGACCGCGTTCGGCATGCGGTGCGTCCACCAGGAGGTCAACGAGGAGCAGGGCGTGCGCGAGGCCATGCTCGAGGTCGGCGACTCCGGCTCGTACCTGCAGCTGCTCGCACCGCTGGACCCCGACACGACGATCGGCAGGTTCCTCGCCAAGAACGGCCCCGGCATCCAGCAGATGGCCTACCGGGTCGATTCGATCGACGAGGTCAGCGAGCACCTGCGCAGCCAGGGCATGCGGCTGCTCTACGACGAGCCGAAGAAGGGCACCGCCGGCTCGCGCGTGAACTTCGTCCACCCGAAGAGCTCCGGCGGGGTGCTGGTCGAGCTGGTCGAGCCCGGCCCGGACGGCATGGGCCACTGAGCCGCGCCGCCAGCCAGGCCGACCCTCGGCTGCTGCCCGACCTGTTCCACCTGGCTGACGCCGCCGAGTGGGCGGCCGCGCAGGAGGTCGGCCGGTACGAGCGCTCGACCCGCGGGGCGTCGCTGGCCGACGTGGGCTTCGTCCACCTGTCGTTCGCCTGGCAGGTCGAGGCGACGGCGCAGCGCTACTACGCCGACCTCGACGAGCCCCCGCTGCTGCTGCGCGTCGACCCGCGCCTGTTGGAGGTCCCGGTGCGGGTCGAGCCCGCCGCCGGCAGCGGCGAGGGCTTCGCGCATGTGTACGGCCCGCTGCCGGTGACGGCGGTCGTCGACGTGCGCCCGCTCGAGCGGGTCGACGGCGCGTGGCGGTCGCCCGCACCGTGGCGAGTGGGCTGACGGGCAGGAGTCCGGCTCGGCAGCGGCGAACTGA
>JAOPVV010000031.1 GCA_025966005.1 Frankiales bacterium | reverse complement strand
GCCCGCGGGCGCGCAGCAGCCGCGCCTTGGCGGCCTTGGCCTGCTCGCTGCCGGCGAGCAGCACCTGGTCGGTGAACTGGTCGGACGCGGCGCGGACCTCGCCCAGCGCCCGCACCACCTCGGGGTCGAGCTCGCGGTCGCCGTCGGTCGGCGGCAGCGGGGCGCCGCGGGGCGCGGCCTCGGCGGGGTCCTGGTCGTCGAAGACGCCTCCGGGTGCGCACCGCTCGGTGCCGGCCGCGGCGCTGCGCAGGCTGACCGGGCACAGGAAGGGCAGCCGTCCGGTGTCGGTGATCGCGCCGATCGTGAGCGACGCGAGCAGGTCGGCGTCCCGGGGCGGTGCCACCACGATCGTGCGGGACACCGAGGGCCGCTCGGCGGTGAGCGCAGCGGCCTCGGCGATCCAGCGCTGCTCGGCCAGGCGGGCGCCCTGCCAGGTCGCGGACGAGGGGTCGGGCTCCAGCAGCCGGGTGAGGCCGTCGTCGACGACCAGCGCGTCGATCGCGCCGGCGGTCGAGGCCAGCGTCGTCCGGGCGCTCGGGGTGAAGGGGGCCTCGACCGACGGGGCGGGCAGCGCGGCGGCGTCGACCACCAGGGTGCGGACCTCGCCACCGGCGAGCGCGTCGACGCTGCCGCCGACCGGGCCGGGCGGCAACCAGGCCACCGACGTCAGCGGCTCGGCGCCGAGCAGCCGCCGGGTCTCGGCGCCGCCGAGCCGGCGCAGCGTCTGGACGTCGTCCGGGACGGGCGAGCTGGTCCGGGTGAGGGCGACGACGTCCGGGTCGCCGTACGGCAGCGCGAGCACGTCGCTGCCCGACGTCGCGGCGGCGCGCAGCGCGACCAGCCACTGCTCGGCGTTCTGCGACGGGTCGCGGTCGACCGGCTCGCCGTCCTCGAGCACCCGGTAGCCGCCCGGGCGGGCCATCGCCTCGACGCTGTAGAGCAGGTCGGGGTCGAGCGCGTAGGTCATCGGCACCGGCTCGCCGCGACAGCCGGCCGACGGGTCGCGGGGCGTGCCCTCGGGAGGTGCCGCGGTCGGGTCGCACGCGCCCCGGGCGCCCTCGGTGCCCGACAGCAGCGCCCGCTGCAGGCGGCCACGGTCGTCGACGTCGTCCTCGAGCCGCGCGTCGAGCTCGTCGTCGAGCATCACCTCGCCCGGCCCGCGGTGCGGCGCGTCGACCAGCGGCAGCACCCACGCGACGCGGGTCGGCGCGATCGGGGTGTCGGGGAACCAGGGGACGAAGGTGTGGGCGAGGCCGACCTGCCCGCGCTGGCTCTCCTCCCCCACCCGCGCCCGGCCCTGGACGGTGAGCGGGAAGACGCCGTTGCGCCGGCCGAGCCCGAGCTCGCCGGTCAGCAGCCGCAGGTCGAACGGGCGGGAGGCGCCGGACGGCAGCGCAAGGTCGTCGTCCCGCACCAGCACCCGGCGGCCGACCACCGGCTCCTCGTCGGCCCGCGCCACCCGCGCGCGGGTGTCGAGCCGCTCGCCGACGCCCAGGCGCACCTCGACGCCGCGCAGCGGCTCACGACCGCAGTTGACCAGCCGGCCGCTGACCTGGAACGGCTGGTCGGCGCGCTGCGGCGCACGGGGCGCGAGGGTCGTGACCTCGACCAGCAGCGGCGCCTCCTCGGAGGCGCGCTCGCAGCCCGGGACGTCCGGCAGGGCCTGGGCGCCGGCCGGCGCCGCGCCCAGCACCAGCGACCCCGCGGCCAGCGGGGCGAGCACTCCCGCCACCAGGACGGCGGGGAGTGGGCGGCGACGGGTCACGCCACCATCATGCTGGCGCGGGTGTCGGGTTCGCGTCAGGCGGAGCGGTCGAGCAGGTCGGGCACCTTCTCCAAAAGCCGGCGCTCGTCGGCGTAGGCCAGGCGCGAGGGCAGCTCGTCCAGCGGCACCCACGCGACCTCGCTGACCTCGACGTCCTCGTCGGACAGCTCGAGGCCGTCGACGGGGTCGCTGGCCAGCAGCAGGTAGTGGTGCACCGTCTTGTGCACCCGGCGGCCCTCGGCCACGAACCAGAAGTCGATCGTGCCGAGCTTGCCGACGACCCGGCCGTGGATGCCGGTCTCCTCGGCGACCTCGCGGACGGCCGTCTCGGGCTCGGACTCGCCCGGCTCGACGTGCCCCTTGGGCAGCGACCACAGCAGCCGCCCGCGGCGGTCGAGCCGCCCGATCAGCGCTCCCCGGGCCTGCGGTCCGAGCCGGTCGAGCACCAGCCCGCCCGCGCTGGTCTCGTCGACGCGGCGCAGCGGCCGGCGGGGCGAGGTCCCGCCGCCGGGCGGCGCGGGCGACGGAGGGGGCACCTGTGGAGGGTACGTCGCACGGCCCGGTCGCGGCCCGCCGAGCGGAGGGCCTGAGGGGGGGCGCGACTCGGTAGGCTCGACCCTCGTGCCAGCCCTGTCCGAGCTCCAGCAGAACGCCGTGCGCGAGCTGCTGCGCGCCTCGCCCGTCGCCGTCGAGCTGGGCGAGCGGTTCGCCGCCGCGGGCTACGCGCTGCACCTGGTCGGGGGCTCGGTCCGCGACGCGCTGCTCGGCCGGCTCGGCGACGACCTGGACTTCACGACCGATGCCCGCCCGGACGCGGTGCTGCGGATCGTCGACGGCTGGGCCGAGGGGCTGTGGGAGACCGGGCTGGCGTTCGGCACCGTCGGCCTCATGCGCCGCGGCTTCCGGCTCGAGGTCACGACCTACCGCGCCGAGGCGTACGACCGCACGTCGCGCCACCCCGAGGTGACGTACGGCGACTCGCTCGCCGACGACCTGGCGCGGCGCGACTTCGCGGTCAACGCGATGGCGATCGCGCTGCCCGACTGGAAGGCCCCGGAGGCCTTCGTCGACCCGTACGGCGGGCTCGACGACCTGGCGGCCGCCGTCCTGCGCACGCCGGGCACCCCGCAGGACTCCTTCGGCGACGACCCGCTGCGGATGCTGCGGGCCGCCCGCTTCGCCTCCCAGCTCGGGTTCCACGTGGTGCCCGAGGTCGTCCAGGCGATGACCGACATGGCCGGGCGGCTCGAGATCGTCAGCGTCGAGCGGATCGCCGACGAGCTCAGCAAGCTGCTCTGCGGCGCGCTGCCCCGCCGGGGCCTCGAGCTGCTCGTCGACACCGGGCTGGCCGCCTTCGTGCTGCCCGAGCTGCCGGCGCTGCGCCTGGAGATCGACGAGCACCACCAGCACAAGGACGTCTACGACCACACCCTGCAGGTGCTCGAGCGGGCCATCGCGCTCGAGGAGGACGGCCCCGACCTGGTGCTGCGCCTGGCGGCGCTGCTGCACGACATCGGCAAGCCGCGCACCCGTCGCAAGGAGGCGGGCGGCGGGGTGTCGTTCCACCACCACGAGGTGGTCGGGGCGTCGATGGCCAAGCGCCGGCTCAAGGCGCTGCGCTACCCCAAGGACGTGACGGCCGCGGTCACGCTGCTCACCGAGCTGCACCTGCGCTTCCACGGCTACGGGCAGCCCGGCACGTCGGCCTGGACCGACAGCGCCGTGCGGCGGTACGTCACCGACGCCGGCGACCAGCTGACCCGGCTGCACAAGCTCGTCCGCTCCGACTGCACCACGCGCAACAAGCGGCGGGCGGCGGCGCTGGCCGGCGCCTACGACGACCTCGAGGCGCGGATCGCCGATCTCGCCCAGCGCGAGGAGCTCGGCCGCATCCGGCCCGACCTGTCCGGCGACGACATCATGGCGCTGCTCGGCGTGCCGGCCGGCCCGGTCGTCGGCCGGGCCTACAAGCACCTGCTGGCCGTCCGGATGGAGCGCGGGCCGCTGCCGCGCGAGCAGGCCGAGGCCGAGCTGCGCGCCTGGGCCGCCGAGCAGGGCCCCTAGTCCTATCGGGCTATGTCGGACACTCGCGACGACGTCGATGATGGGGGCATGGCGGGACAAGCTGGACAGCCGACGTGGGCGTCCCGCGCTGTCGTCGCGCTGGCCGGCCTGCTGGCCGTCGTCCTGCTCACCGCCGTCGGCGTCGCGGCCCTGCGCAGCAGCTCGGTCGCCGACGCCGACACCGTCCTGGAGGAGGGTGTCGGCGTCCGGCTCGAGCTGGCCGACGGCACCGCGCGCGAGGGCGTCGTGGGCGAGCGGGTGCCCCGCGGCGCCACCGTGCGGGCCGGCACGGCCGGGGCCGTCCTGCAGACCCGCGAGCGGCGGGTGTTCCTCGGCCAGGCCACCGCGCTCACGGTCCTGGACGGCGCCCGGCAGTCGCTCGACGCGGGCTACGTCATGGTCGAGGCCTCCGACGGTCCCGGGCTCGAGCTGACCACCACCGCCGCCGTGGTCACCGCCGCCGACGGCTCGCTGGTGCGGGTCGTCGCCGGACCGCTGGTCCGCGTCGGCGTCCTGCGCGGCGACGCCGCCCGGGTCCGCGCCGCCGGCCGCCAGGCCACCACCGAGGTGCCCCGCTTCTACCAGGCGCAGGTGGCCCCGGGCGGGCTGCCCACCGAGGCCACCCCGCTGCTGCTGACCGGCGACGCCTTCGAGATGCGCCTGGCCCGCGAGCTCTACGACGCCGACCGCGACCTCAACGCCCTCGCGCGCCGGCTCGACACCGTGGGGGAGGCCGGTCCGGCCGTGCTCGCGGTGCTGTCGAGCGTCGTGCCGACGGCCGCGCCGGTGCCGGGCGCTCCCGGGAGCGAGCGGGCGCTGGGCTTCCTGCTGGCCGCCGCGTCCGACCCCGACCAGGCCGGTGAGGCCTACACCGAGGTGCGTGGCCTGCGCACCGCCGGCGGCTCCTGGGGCGTGGTCGCCGCCCTGGTCGGGACGACGCCGAACGAGGTCAGCGCCGTGCTCGGCGCGCTCCTGGCGCCCGACGCCGTCCCGGTCCTGGCCTCCGGTCCCGTCGGCCCTGGCTCGTCCTCGGCCGCCGACCTGCTCCCGCTGCTGCTCGACCCGACCGGCCCGGGCGCCCCGACCGAGGCGC
>JAOPVV010000223.1 GCA_025966005.1 Frankiales bacterium | reverse complement strand
TGGCCGCCGCGGACTTCTGCTTCTCGACGACCAGCTCGCCGCCGGACGCGAGCAGCGCGGCCGCCTCGGCCACGCTGGGCGTGCCGATCGCCCGCTCCGGCGCCGCGCTGGGGTTCGGCACGTCGACCGCCGCCAGCCGCTCGGACGAGAACGTCACCAGCGGCCAGCCGCGCCGGCCGCACGCCTCGACGATGCCCGGCTCCTGCGCCTTGGCGTCGGCGGTTGCCACGGCCGTGACGCTCCTGGCGGACAGGCCGGCGTCGCGCAGGACCCGGTCGACCAGGGCCAGCACCTCATCGGCGCCCACCCCGCTCGAGGAGCCGATGCCGAGCACCAGCGACGGCGGGCGCAGGACCGCGGTACGGCCGTCCGCCAGGTGGGCGACGTCGACCGCGTCGGTGACCCTCACGACGTGCTCCCCGACGTCGCCGACCGGAAGCGGTGGCAGCGGCCAGGTCGCGTCGGCCACCATGCGCACGGGGGTGCCGTCGAGCATGGCGCGGCTGACCGCGGCGACCGCGCCCTCGACCGGCCAGCCGAGCGTGTCGAGCCCCGGCAGCCCGGTCGCGTCGGTGGCGGTGGTGATGACGGGCTGCGCGCCCAGCACGCCGGCGACCCGGGTCGCGAGCTCGTTCGCGCCCCCGCCGTGCCCGCCGAGCAGCGCGACCGCGAAGCGCGACGCCTCGTCGACGACCACGACCCCGGGGTCGCTGGCCTTGTCCTTGAGCAGCGGCGCGAGCATCCGGGTGGCGACGCCGGCGGCGAAGAAACAGACGAGCTGGTCGCTGTCGAACCACGCCGCCGGCAGCTCGCGCACGTCGTAGGTGCGGGTGTCGGGCCACACCTCGGCGAGGCGGGCGGCGGCGGTGCGGCCGGAGGCGGTGGCGTAGACGAGGCCGATCACGTGCGGTTCCCCCAGACGAGCAGGACAGGGTTGGTGGCGGCCAGCGCGGTGGCGCCGGCCAGGTCGCGCAGGCGGCTGGCCTGCAGCAGCACGCCGTCGACGACGTACGGGGAGAGCGCCGCCTGCACACCGGCGAGCCGGTCGAGGGCGGCCAGCGCGACGACGACGGTGCGCGGTCCGCGGGCGACCGCGTCGCGCACGATCTGCTCGACGTCCCTGCCCCCACCGCCGACGAAGACGAGGTCGGGGTCCGGGAGTGCCTGCAGTGCAGCGGGAGCCGTGCCCGCGACGACTCGGACGTCGACGTCGAAGGCCTTGGCGTTGGCCTCGACGAAGGAGGTGTCTCCCTTCTCCACGGCGATGACCGCGGCGCCGAGCCGGGCGCACTCGACACCGACCGAGCCGCTGCCCGCACCGATGTCCCAGACGAGGTCGCCCAGGCGCGGGCCGAGGCGGGCCAGCGCGACGGCCCGCACCTCGGCCTTGGTGAGCATCCCGTCGCGGTGGGCGAAGGCGTCATCCGGCAGCGCCCACTGCGACGGCTGCGGTCGCCCGGCAATCCATCCCTTGACGGGGGCGACCGCCCGGATGTCGTCGACGACGAGGACGACGTTGAGGTCGTCCCACTCCCCCGGGCAGGCCTCGGGCGTGGTCCAGGTGGTGCGCTCGCCGTCGAGCCCGAGGCGCTCGGCGACGAACAGCCGCCGGCCGGTGCCGACGAGTGCGGCGGCGAGCTCGGACGGTCCGGCGCCCGGTGCGGTGAGCACGGCGACCTTGGGGTGGGCCCGGCAGACCGCCACCGCCGGCCGCAGCTCGCGGCCGTGCGCCGAGACCACGACGGCGTCGTCCCACGACAGGCCGGCGCGCGCGAAGGCGAGGGCGACGCTGGACACCGCCGGGAGGACCTCGAGCGCCTCGGCCGGCAGCCGCTCGCGCAGCAGCCGCAGGACCCCGAACAGGCCGGGGTCCCCGGACGCGAGGACGACGGCGTCGCCGTCGGCGTCGAGCACCCGGCGCAGCGCCTCGGCCGGGTCGTCGCGCAGCGCGACCGTGGGGGTCCCGGCGGGGACGGCGACCTCGCGCAGGTGGCGGCGCCCGCCCATCACCAGCGCCGCTGCGTCGAGGCGCGTGCGGGCCAGGCCGGACAGCGGTGACCCGTCGAGGCCGATGACCGTGATCACGCGGTCACCCACCGCGGCTCGGTCGCTGCGACGACCTGGGCGCCGGCAGGGTCGACCAGCGCGACGCGCGCGGTGAGCCCGCTGAAGCGGTGCAGGACGTCGGCCACCCGACGGCACAGCGCGTCACCAGCGGGTCGCAGGAGGCCGGCCGCCTCCCACTGCTCGTAGGCGTGGCGGGCGGTGTTGGCCCCGGAGACGCCCGCGAGCAGCGCGGCGTCGTCGGTGAGCTCGCGGGTGATGTCGACCAGGACGGCGGTGTCGACCTTGCTCTTCGTGTAGTGCGTCATGAGCACGCCGCTGGCCAGCTTGGTGAGCTTGCCGGCCATGCCGACGAACACGACGTCGGTGAGCCCCTCGTCGACGGCCTTGCGCAGCGCGGCGCCCGTGAAGTCGCCGACCTCGACGACGCAGACCTCGGGCAGGTCGGGCAGCATGCGCATCGCCGCCTTCTCGGTGCGGCCGCCCGTCGCGAGGACCAGGGTCGGCTCGCCCTGCGCGGCCATGACCGACACGGCCTGCACGACCGACGCGCGCCACGACTCGGTGGAGAACGGCCGCACGATCCCCGTGGTGCCCAGGATGCTGATGCCCCCGAGGATGCCGAGGCGCGCGTTGGTGGTCTTCCTCGCGCGCTTCTCGCCGTCCGGCACGCTGATCGTCACGTGGACACCGCGCTGCTCGAGATCGACCACAGCGTTGACGTTCTCGCGGATCATCTGCCGCGGTACGGGGTTGATGGCGGGGCCGCCGACCTCGAGACCGAGGCCGGGCTTGGTGACGACGCCGACACCGACACCGCCCTCGAGCTGCAGGCCGGGGACGTCGACGAAGCGGACCGTCGCGGTGAGGTGGGCGCCGTGCGTGACGTCAGGGTCGTCGCCGGCGTCCTTGACGACGACGGCCTCCGCCGTGTCGTCGCGCAGGTCGCAGCGCTCGACCGCGAACGACACGAGCCGCTCGTCGGGCAGCACGACGTCGACCCTCGTCTGCGGGGTCCGGGTGAGCAGCGCCGTGGTCGCCGCCTTGGCGGCCGCCGCGCTGCAGGTGCCCGTCGTCCACCCGCTGCGCAGGGCGCCGGTGCGCACTTTCGCGGTACGGGGGAGGTCCGGCTCCCGCAGCTCGGGCCCGGTCACTGTCCTGCAGCCGCCTTCAGCGCCTTGTCGCGGGCCTTGAGCTCGGCGCGGCGGGCCTGGTCCTCGACCTTGCGGTGCTCGTGGAAGTGCCCCGGGTCGTACAGGTGCGAGCGGGTGCCGCCGGAGGCCAGGGCCGGCCCGACCAGCACCATCGTGTGCTTGTAGAGCTTGTGGCGCTTGACCTCCTCCGCCAGCTCACCCAGCGTGCACTCGAAGACCAGCTCGTCGGGCCAGGTGGCGGCATAGGCGACGACGCACGGGGTGCTCTCGTCGTAGCTGCCCGCGGCGAGCAGCTCGTCCTGCAGCTGCTTGGTGCGTGCGGCCGACAGGAACAGCGCCATCGTCGTGCCGTGCTCGGCGAACGACCGCACCGTCTCCTTCGACGGCATCGGCGTCTTGCCGCCCTCCAGCCGGGTCAGCACGACGGACTGCGCGACCTCCGGGATGGTGAGCTCGCGCTGCACGATCGCCGCGACCGCGGTGAAGCTGCTGACGCCCGGGATGACCTCGGTCTCGAGGCCGAGCCGGCGGCACAGCTCCCACTGCTCCTGCGTGCCGCCCCACAGCGCGGGGTCGCCGGAGTGGATGCGCGCGACGAGCAGCCCCTCGGCGGCGGCCCGCTCGTAGTGGTGGGTGATCCCCTCCATCGAGTGCTCGGCGCTGTTGACGACGACGGCGTCCGGCCGGGCGTGCTGCAGCACGTCCTCGTGCACGAGAGACGCTGCCCAGATGACGATGTCGGCCTCGGAGATGCGCTGAGCGCCCCGCAGGGTGATGAGGTCGGCGGCGCCGGGGCCGGCCCCCACGAAGCTCACCCTGCCACTGGTCGACGGTGCGGCGGTCACAGCTTGCCTCCACGGGTGGTGCGTCGCGCCGGCACGAGCACCGTCGACAGGTACGGGGCGTTCGGGGGTGCGTCGGAGGCCGGCCCGAGCTGCTGGTCCGGGAGCCCGAGCGCGGCGCCGTAGACCGCGTCCTCGAGCCGGCCGTGCCGTGCCAGCACCTCGACGACAGCGGCCATCTGGCGGCCGCCCTTGTAGGCGACGACCGAGTCGAAGTGGGTCAGCGCCTCCTCGAGGGCGTCGACCCCTGCGGTCATCGGCAGCAGCGCCAGCGACTCGGTGCCCTCGCACAGCACCGTGCCCGAGCGGGCGGCGAGGTCCTGCATCGCGGTGATGCCCGGGACGGTCTCGACGACCACCTCGGGCACCCGCTCGCGGACGGCGTCCGCCAGGTAGGTGAACGTGCTGTAGACGTTCGGGTCGCCGATGGTCGCGAAGGCCACCGTGCCGCCGTGCGCGCGCAGCTGGTCGGCCACAGCGTCGGCGGCGGCCTCCCACGCCGACAGCCGCTCGGACGTCGCCCCGCCGCGGTCGTCCAGCGCGAAAACCAGCCGGGTGAGCCGGTCGTGCGTGACGTGCGCGCGGACGGTCGCCTCGGCCCGGCCCTGCTCCAGCGGGTCCATGACGGGGACGACGACCAGGTCGGCCTCCTGCAGCACCCGCACGCCCTTGACCGTGACCAGCTCCGGGTCGCCCGGGCCGACCCCCACCCCCACGAGCCTCATGCCATGACCTCGACCCTCTGCGCTGACGCGACGAACTGCTCGGCGAGGCCGGGGTTCCCGGCCCAGTGGACGTGCAGGTAGGACGCGTGCACGCCGTCCTGGACGAAGCCCTCGGGCACGCCGTCGACCGTCCACGCCGGGACGTCGCCGGCCCGCGGCTCGACGACGGTCCGGTGGAACTCGTGCCCGGTGACGGTCCCGTACGGGCCGACGGCGTCGCGGTAGCCCAGCACCAGGCGGTCGGTCATGCGTCCGGTCGCGCGGAGCACGCCGCACATCGGCAGCCCGTCGAGCGACTCGCACAGGTAGAGCAGCCCGGCGCACTCCGCCGACACCGGAGCGCCGGACGCCGCCAGCCGGGCCACGTCGGCGCGCAGGGTCTCGTTGGCCGACAGCTGCTGGGCGTAGACCTCGGGGAAGCCGCCGCCGATGACCAGACCGGCTGTGCCCGCGGGCAGCTGGGGGTCGCGCAGCGGGTCGACGACGACGACGTGCGCGCCGGCAGCGGTGAGCAGCTCGGCGGTCTCGGCATAGGAGAAGGTGAAGGCGGGCCCACCGGCCACGGCGACGACCGGACGGTGGGTGGCCTCGCGCACACCCGGGTCCCACGCCTGCCCGGGCAGGTCGGGGGCGGACCGCGCGACCTCGAGCAGCGCGTCGAGGTCGCAGCCCTGGCGCACGACCGCGGCGAGCCGGTCGACCGTGGCGACCGCCT
>JAOPVV010000214.1 GCA_025966005.1 Frankiales bacterium | reverse complement strand
CACCGGGCCCGCCGCGACCAGCTCGCCGCCCGGCTGCGCGAGCGCGGCGCCGAACCGCCGGTCTCCGAGCCGGCCTACGACGTGGCCGTGGCGGGCGAGGACGCGGCGCTGGCGCTCGCCGTGCTGCTCGAGGAGGGCCTGGCGGTGCGCTGGCGCGACCTGGTGGCCGGCACCGACGACTCCAGGCTGCGCTCGCTGGCGGTTGCCGGGCTGACGGAGACGGCCGTCCGGGCCGCCCAGTGGCGGCTGCTCGCCGGGACCCGCCCCGCCACCGTGGCGCTCCCCGGGACCCCCTGAGCCGCCAGGTCCAGCGGGCCAGGTCCGGCGGGTTCAGCGCGCGAGGTCGCCGACGACGGCGCCGGTCAGCCGCACCAGGTCGGCGGGCGCGAGCTCGACCGACAGGCCGCGCCGGCCGGCGCTGACGTAGACGGTGTCGAACAGCTCGGCCGTCTCGTCGACGGCGGTCGGCAGGGCCGTCCGCTGGCCGAGCGGGCTGATGCCCCCGACGACGTAGCCGGTGGAGCGCTCGGCGGTGGCGGGCTCGGCCATGACGGCCCGCTTGCCGCCGAGAGCGGCCGCCAGCGCCTTGAGGTCGAGCGAGCCGGCGACCGGCACGACCCCGCAGACCAGCCGCCCGTCGAGCTCCGCGAGCAGCGTCTTGAGCATCCGCTCGGGCTCGACCCCGAGGGCGGCCGCGCCGGCGAGCCCGTACGCGCCGGGGCCGGCCTCGTAGGCGTGCACGACGTGCGGCACGCCCGCTCGCTCGAGCAGCAGCGTCGCCGGCGTGCCCCTCCCCGCCACCTCAGCCGGCCGTGCGGGAGTAGCCGTGCATCGCGGCGTAGCGGCGCAGGACGGCGTTGGTGCGGGCGAGGTCGCGCAGCGTCTCGGCGTCGGGCGTGGAGGTGTCGACGGTCCAGTCGCCGTGCACGGCGGCCCGGACGCGGGCGACCTGGTCCTGGGCGGCCTGGTCGTCCTCGGCCAGACCGCGGTCGCCGATGTGCCGGGCGGTGTCGTCGACCAGGCGTCGCAGGGCGAGCTCGAGCGCGTCCGCCTGCCGGCGCACCGCCGGGTGCGCCTGCGCCGAGATGCCGAAGCGCGCCACCACCCAGAGCATCGTGGCGCCCTCGACGACCCCGAGCACGGACTGCCCCGCGGGCGGGTGGAAGTGGTGCAGCGCCGGGAAGCGCAGCAGGTGCTGGCGCGCCTCGGTGACGTCGCGGCGCACAGACCCGAGGGTGGCCACCGCGTCCTCCTCCAGCAGCTCGGCCGCGCGCTCCGGCGTCGTCGCCCGCAGGTCGGAGATCGACTCGGCGCAGGTCCGCAGGTCGCTGACGACCGTGTAGAGCGCCGGCAGGTAGCCCAGCGCGGCGGTGAACAGCGCCAGCCCCCCGGCCGACTCCGCGACGACCAGCAGCCGCAGCCCGTCGGTCTGGGCCGCGACGTCACCCAGTCCGAGGGTGGTCAGCACGGTGCCGCTGAGGTAGAGCGCCGCCACCAGGTCGCTGCCCTCGAAGGCGACGTCGGAGGAGTAGCCGAGGCTGGCGACGTCCGGCAGGTACAGCAGCGCGAACGCCAGCCACAGCAGCAGCACCCACGTCGCGATGTTCGTGACGACGCTCAGCGGACCGGCGGCCCGCCGGGCGGCCCGGCCCGGCCGCCCGGGCAGCAGCACCGCCAGCCGCCACAGCCCGCGTGCCCAGAGCCGCGCGAGCAGGCCGTGCGACGACGGCAGCAGGACGGTGCGGAACGTGTCGACCGCCACCAGCCCCAGCAGGAGCAGGGCGAGCAGGCGGTACGCCACCTAGCCCCGGACCTCCGCGACCACAGCGGCGACGGCGTCGTCGAGCGCCAGCTTGCGCGACTCGCCGGAGCGCCGGTCGCGCAGCTCGACCTCGCCGTCCTCGAGGCTCTTGCCGATCACCAGCGTGGTCGGGATGCCGATCAGCTCGGCGTCCTTGAACGCGACGCCCGGGGACGCCTTGCGGTCGTCGAGCAGGACCCGCAGCCCCTGCGCCTCGAGCTCGGCGGCGAGGCGCTCGGCCACCGGCTTGTGGTCGCCCTTGCCGACGCCGACGACGTGCACGTCGGCGGGGGCGACGCTGCGCGGCCACACCAGGCCCTTGTCGTCGTGCGACTGCTCGGCGATCGCGGCGACGGCGCGCGAGACGCCGATCCCGTAGGAGCCCATCGTCACACGCACAGGCTTGCCCTCGGGGCCGAGCACGTCGAGCCCGAAGGCGTCGGCGAACTTGCGTCCGAGCTGGAAGACGTGACCGATCTCGATGCCGCGGTCGATCGACAGCGGTGACCCGCAGACGGGGCAGCCCTCGCCCTCGCGGACCTCGGCCGCGGGCACGACGCCGTCGGGCTCGAAGTCGCGGCCCATGACCACGTTGACCGCGTGCCTGCCGGGCTCGTTCGCGCCGGTGACCCAGGCGGAGCCCTGCGTGACCCGGGGGTCGACGAGGTAGGTGATCTTCAGGTCCTTGAGCACCTGCGGGCCGAGGTAGCCCTTCACCAGTCCCGGGTGCTTGGCGAAGTCGTCGAACGGCTCCAGCTCGGCCGGAAAGACGTTGGCCTCGACGGCCTTGAGGTCGACCTCGCGGTCGCCGGGCACGCCGATGACCAGCAGCGAGCGCTCGCCCGTCGGCTGCTTGAGCTGCAGGACGACGTTCTTGAGCGTGTCGGCGGCGGTGATCGGGTGCCCGAGGTCGTTCATCACGGTCACGAGCGTGTCGATGGTCGGCGTGTCCGGGGTGTCGAGCACCTCGAGCGGCGCGGCCGCGTCCGGGTCGGCGTCGTCCGGCACGCGGACGGTCGCGGCCTCGACGTTGGCGGCGTAGTCGCACGACGCGCAGGAGACGTAGGTGTCCTCGCCGGTGGGCGCGACGCCGAGGAACTCCTCGCTGGCGCTGCCGCCCATCGCCCCCGACACGGCGCTGACGATCTTGTACTCGAGGCCGAGCCGCTCGAAGATGCGGACGTAGGCGTCGCGGTGCGCCTGGTAGCTGGCCGCCAGCCCCTCGTCGGTGAGGTCGAAGGAGTAGCTGTCCTTCATGAGGAACTCACGCCCGCGCAGGATGCCGGCGCGGGGCCGCGCCTCGTCCCGGTACTTGGTCTGGATCTGGTAGAGCGACAGCGGGAGGTCCTTGTACGACGAGCACTCGCCCTTGACCATGAGGGTGAACATCTCCTCGTGGGTGGGGCCGAGCAGGTAGTCGCCGCCCTTGCGGTCCTTGAGGCGGAACAGCCCCTCGCCGTACTCCGTCCAGCGCCCGGTCGTCTCGTACGGCTCGCGCGGCAGCAGCGCCGGGAACTGCACCTCCTGCGCGCCGATGGCGTCCATCTCCTCGCGCACGACGGTCGCGACGTTGTTGAGCACCTTCAGGCCGAGCGGTAGCCACGAGTAGATGCCGGGCGCGACGCGACGGACGTAGCCGGCGCGCACCAGCAGCCTGTGGCTCGGCACCTCGGCGTCCGCCGGGTCCTCACGCAGGGTGCGCAGGAACAGCGTGGACATGCGGAGCACAGGAGGGGCCCTTCGTCGGAGGAGAGGTGCCGAGCCTATTCGGCGGCAGGAGCAGCGCCCCTCGACGTCGAAGACAGCGGCATCCCGCTGACGACACCGACTCGGAGACCCCGTGCGCCTGCCCGTCCGTCCCCTGCCCCGTTCCCCCCTCGCCTGGGCCGCCGCGCTGCTCGCGGTCCCGGTCGTGCTCGGCGTCCTGCCCGGCGCGAGCGCGGCGCCCGCCGCCAAGCCGTGCAAGCCGGCGAAGTGCCCCGCGCCTGC
>JAOPVV010000176.1 GCA_025966005.1 Frankiales bacterium | reverse complement strand
CCCGTGCCGTCACCGCCGGCGACGGGGGTGCCGCTCGTCGACGAGCTGGTCGGCACCGTGCTCGACCTGCTCGACCCGAGCCCGGTGCCCGTGCTGCCCCCGCCGTCCGGCACCGCCCCGCCGTCCGGCACGGCGCCCGCGCCCGCGCCGCTGCCGCTGGTCGAGCTCGAGCTGCCGCTGCTGCCGGTCCTGCGCTGAGCCGGCCGTGCGGGCGGCTCAGTCGCGGACGACGACCGGCTCGGGCGGCTCGGAGCCGGCCCGCCGGGCCGTCATCACGCCGAACACCAGGGCGGTGAGCGCGTACCCGCCCGCCACGATCCCGATCACCAGGTAGCTCTTGCCGTCGGGCGGGAGCAGCACCGCCGAGGCGGCCGCCGCCGACACGAAGCTGACGTTGAACAGGGTGTCGTAGAAGGAGAAGACGCGGCCGCGGAAGTCGTCCTCGACCGACTCCTGGAGCAGCGTGTCGATGCAGATCTTGGACGCCTGCGCGGCGAAGCCGAGGAAGAACGCCGCGACCAGGAACGCCGGGTGCGTGTACGGCAGGCCGAACACCACCTCCACGACGGCGGCGGCGGCGAAGACGATGACGACCCAGCGCTGGGTGCCCAGCCTCCGGGTCGCCGCCGGGGTGGTGAGCGCGGCGAGCAGCCCGCCGAGGACGCTGGCGACGATGACCTGGCCCAGGCCGGCGAACCCCTTCCCGATGGCGCCGGTCTCGGTGTAGAGCAGCAGCGTCGCGACGAACGACAGCCCGTAGAAGAAGCGGTGGGCGCTGATCGCGGCGAGCCCGCGCGCCGCCGGGCCCCGGTCGCGGACGTGCTGCGCGCCCTGGCCGACCCCGCGGGCGACGGCGGTCAGCGCCTCGCGCAGCCGGGCGTGCTCGGGCTGGTCGTCGGGCCCGAGCAGGTCGGCGGCGATGCGGGACGCGAGCACCGCGGCGAAGACGTACGTCGCGGCGGCGATCAGCGCCGTCCGGCTGGCGCCGAGGTCGTCGTCGCCGAACGGCAGGCGCAGCGCCACGGCGGTCGCCCCGCCCAGCGCGGCCGCACCGGCCCCCAGCGTGGTCGTGAACGAGTTGGCCGTGACCAGCAGGCGCTGCTCGACGACGTGCGGCAGCGCGGCGGACAGGCCCGACAGGATGAAGCGGTTCACCGACACGACGACCAGGGCGACGGCGACCACCGGCGGGCTGGTCGGCCCCAGCGCGGCGAGCAGCGTTGCGAAGACGACGATCGTCGCGGCGCGCACGACGTTGCCGTTGCGCAGCACCCGCTGGCGCCGCCAGCGGTCGAGGAAGACGCCAGCGAACGGACCGACCACGCTGTAGGGCAGCAGCAGCGTCGCGAACCCGGCGGCGGCCTCGCCGGCGGAGGTCGCGCGCTCGGGGTTGAAGAAGACCGCCGAGAACAGCGCCGCCTGGAACAGGCCGTCGGCGAACTGGCCGACCATGCGCACCGCCAGCAGGCGGCGCAGGTCAGGGACCGCGAGGACCTCCCGCAGCGCCCGGGAGTCGGTGCTCATCCCCCGAGGCTAGGCGGGCGTCAGCGGGTGCCGACGGCGCGCAGCAGCGCGGTGGTCGCGGCCGCGGCGACGACCACCACCAGGACGTGCTGGCGCCGCCACAGCAGCAGAGCGGCGACGCCCGCCCCGGCGGTGTCGGCGCCGACGTGCAGCCGGTCGCCGTCGGCGAGCGCGTTCGTCACGACCAGCGCCGACAGCAGCGCCGACGACAGCAGCACGACCACCCGGACGGCCGGCGCCGGCAGCTCGCGCTCGCCGGTCGCGGCGGGGCCGATCCCCTTGGTCACCAGCGTGGTCAGGGCGGTCAGGGCGACCAGCAGCCAGACGGTGCTCACCGGCGCAGCCCCACGAGCGCGGCCGTCGAGGCCACCAGGACGGGCACGCCGGGTGGGGCGACCGGGACGAGCGCTAGCGCGATGAGCGCGCCCGCGCCCGCCACGCCGACCCGCTTCCGGTCGCGCAGCTCGCCGGCCAGGATCGCCAGGAAGAACGCCGGGAAGACCGCGTCCAGCCCGAGGGCCCGCGCGTCCAGCGACGGGGAGACGACGCCGAGGGCGGTGCCGACGACCCAGGCGACGTACTGCACGGCGGTGTGCCCGAACAGGTACGGACGGTCGAAGCGGCCGTCGCCGCGCGCCGCCATCGCCCACGAGGAGTCGACCACCACCTGACCCTCCACGGCCCGGCGCAGCCGGCTGCCCCGCAGCGACGGGCCCAGCGCGAAGCCCATCGGGACGAAGCGGCTGTTCATCAGCGCGGCCGCACCGACCGCGGCGCCGAGCCCGCCTCCCGCGGCGAGGATGCCGACGGCCGCGAACTGCGCCGAGCCGGCGAAGACCACGGCCGACATGACGACCGCCGCGACGGCCGGGAAGCCGAGGTCGGTCGCGACGACGCCGAACGACAGGGCGAGCACCCCGGACGCCCCGGCGTAGGGCAGCCCGGCCCGGGCGCCGTCGCGGAGGCTGCGCTCGGGGGTCACCCGGGCAGCCTGCCAGCCCTGGCTACGGCAGCAGCACCAGCCGGCCGGGGACGTCGCCCGCGCGCAGCCGGTCCAGGGCGGTGTTGACCTCGGCCAGCGGCATCGTCTGGGCGACCGGAGGCAGCAGGAGGCCGGCCGCGGCCAGCGCGACCGTGTCGACCAGCTCGGGCAGGGTGTTGCCGACGCTGGCGATCACCCGCTGCTCGGCGACCACCATCGACAGCGGCGAGACGACCAGGCTGTCGGCGCTGTAGCCGACCAGCACCAGCCGGCCCCGCTTGCCGAGCACAGACACCGACAGCTCGAGGGTGGCGGTGACGCCGGCGAGCTCGATGACGACGTCGGCGCCCTGGCCGCCCGACAGCTCGGCGACCGCGGCGGCCAGGCCCTCGGACGGCACCGCGCGGGCGGCTCCGGCGACGGTCGCGGCCGCCC
>JAOPVV010000141.1 GCA_025966005.1 Frankiales bacterium | reverse complement strand
CGCGCTGCAGGGCTCGGCGGAGCAGGCCGCCCGGCAGTACGCCGCCGATGCCCGGGTCCCGGCGGGGCTGGTCGCGCTGGTGCCGCGGTGCGCGCACGACGACCGGGGCGGGATCCCGTGGACGTCGTTCCAGCGCGAGGTGTCGCTGGCCCGCAAGGTGTCCGACCGGGCCGCCGCGACCCTGATCCGCACCGCCGTCGCGCTCACCCGCTGTCTGCCGCAGACGCTGGCGCTGCTCGCCGCGGGCCGCACCACGGTCGAGCGGGCCAGCGCGTTCGCCCGCGAGCTCGAGCCCTACGACGACACCCTCGCCGGCCAGGTCGACGCGACGCTGGCCGGCCGGGCCGCCCAGCTGCCGCCGTGGCGGATCGTCCAGGAGGTCCGCCGGCCGTCCACAAGCTCGACCCCGGAGCCGGCGTCCAGCGGGTCGCGGTCAAGAACGCCGCCCGCGGCGTGAGCGTGCAGCCCGACGCCGACGACCAGGCCAGCGTCACGCTCTTCGGCCCCGCCGTCCCGCTCACCCGCTGGCACCGCACCCTCGACGAACGGGCCCACGCCCTCAAGCACGCCGGTGACCCCCGACCGCTGGACGCCCTGCGGTTCGACCTGGCCACCAGCACCTTCCCCTGCGCCACCCACGCTCCCGCCGACCCCAGCCGCATCGGCACGGCCGACCCGATCTGCGAGCCCGACGCGCCCGCCCGGACCACGACCCCCGACACACCACCGGTCACCTGGGGCTCGACACCGTCGATCCCCTCGACGGCACGAACCTCGCCGCCCGGCACGCCGCCAGCGGCGGACGACACGTCGATCGCGGCCAGTACCGCCGCCGCGGCAGCCGGGCTCCGGCCGGCGTTCGTCGAGGCCGCGCCGACCGACTGCCGGATGTCACGGCCGGTCCAGGCCAGCATCGTCGTCCCGGTCGAGACCGCCCTCGGGCTCAGCCAGGAACCCGGCTGGCTCGACGGCGACGGCTGGCTCAGCGCCCCCACCAGCCGGCTACTGCTCGTCGACGCCGAACTGCGCCGGCTGTGCGCCCACACCAGCACCGGCCAGCTGCTCGAGCTCGCCAACCGGGCCGTGCGACCACCCCCGACACCCGCCGGAGTGCACGCCGGCCTGCTCGACCTCGTCCTGGACACCGCGACCCTGACCGGCATCACCGACCGGATCGAACCCCAGCACGACCCGTCCCAGGCCCTGCGCCAGTTCACCGTCGTGCGCGACCGGCACTGCGACGGCCCCACCGGCACCCACGCCAACGCCCGCCGCAACCACCCCGACCACGACACCCCGCACCCGACCGGACCCACCGCCGCCTGGAACCTCGCCGCCCGCAGCACCCACACCCACCAGCTCAAACACGACGGCTGGACCCCACTACACACCCCCACCGGCACCTACTGGACCAGCCCCACCGGCCAGCTCATCCACACCCCCCACCACACATCACCACCCCCCGGCATCGACACCGACCACGAGACCGGCACCGGCCCGGCCAGCCTGCCCGACCCCGACCAGCCCGACCGCGGCCAGCTCGAACACCACCACAACGACACACCCCCCTGGCTCCCCACCAGCGAACACCACACCACCCAGTGGACCTGGCTCACCGGCAACGACCGCGACGACGACATCGCCTGCTGACGAGGGCGCCGCGGTGCGGCGAGGCCTAGAAGACCCCCAGCACCAGCAGCAGGACGCCGGTGAGGACGAGCGAGACGATGATGCTGGGCAAGCAGCCGAGGCTGTTGGAGAAGAAGAAGAACATGCGAGCAGGTCTCCCCGGTGACCTTCCGGCTACTCACCGGTCCGGGGTGCTCCTGCTCCCACCCGGTCGCGCTGGACGGCCGGACCGCGCGGGTGGCCGTCGCGGGCGTCCAGGCACAGCGTCGTGACGTAGCCGACGAGCACGACGAGGTGCAGGACGAACAGCCAGCCGAAGGCCGCCACCGCGTTGGCCAGCGGCGCCACGCCGCCGTACGCGCCGCCGAGGTCGATACCGAGCGACAGGAACAGCACGAAGCCCAGCGCGGTGCCGGCCAGGAACGAGCCGGTCCCGAAGGCGCCCCACAGCAGCGCCCGCGTGCCCGGGCGCTCGGGCGCCAGGCCGCGGTAGAGGTAGGCCAGCAGCGGGCTGACGGCCAGCCAGCCCACGACGAACGACAGGTAGACACCGAGCACCTGGTCGCCGACCCCGTCGCCGAGCCGCTCGACCAGGGTGCCGGACGCGACCAGCCCGGCGAGCAGCAGCAGCGGGCTCAGGGCGAGAAGCACGAGAGAGCCGAGCCGTCCGCGCAGCGAGCGGTTCCCGGCGTCACCCCGCGACAGCCGGTCGAAGGCCCGCACCAGCCCCTCGCCGTAGAGGCTGGCGGGGACGACGGCCGCTACCGCGGCCACCGGCGACATGCCGGTGCCTGCACGCGACAGGAACCGGCCGGCCTCCCGCGCGCCGAGCTCGTCCGGCAGCAGGGCGGCCAGCCCGTCGGCGAGGCTGCGCACCGTGGTCTCGCCGGCGACCAGGCCTGCCAGGTACAGCGTCAGCAGCAGCATGGGCACGATGCCGACGACGGCGTAGAAGGTGACGCCGCCGGCGTACAGGGCGAGGTCGTGACCGCGGACGCCGCGCGCGACGTCGCGCGCCAGCGAGCGGAGTCCGCGGTCACGGGGCACCCCCGGTTGCTACACCCGGGGCCGGTGATCACCTCCCGGGCGGCTCGGGCCGCTACCGCTTCGCGGTCAGCCGCAGCAGGTCGACCTCGTAGCGGTTGAGCGTCTGCTCGTCGTCGACGCTCTGGTCGAACAGGACGATCTGACCACCTGCGGCACGGAAGCTGCCGGTCCCGCCGGTGATCGCGATCGTCCCGAACGGGTCGTCCTCGTCCGACTCCGCCGCGAGGAACGTGATCGCGCCCTGCCAGGCCAGCGAGCCCTTGCCGTCCAGACGGACGACGCCCTGGCACAGCAGCGTTGCCGAGCCGGACGTCTCGTTCCCCGTCACCTCGGTGACCAGGCACGAGATGTCGTTGCGCCCGACCTTGCGGGTACGCGCCTGGTCGCTGTAGAGCAGGTCGACGGCCTGGAACCGGGCGCCCGGGGCGAACGAGTCCGGGTCGTCCTCGGGCGGGTCGACCTCACCCGACGGCGAGATGTTGACCGTCCCGGTCTCGACCGAGTACAGCGTGATGGCGGTGCCTCGATGTCCGGTGTCCCGGTCCTCGCGCTCCGGCGCGTCACCACCGTTGGCGACGGCAGCGGGGACGACGAGTCCGAGCAGGAGCACGAGCCCGGCGAAGACGGTGAGCAGTCGTCTCATGACCACTCCCTCCGTGGCAGGCCCTGCGGCCGCTCCGCAGGGCGAAGACGGCAGCGTGCGCCGGCCCCCGGCCGCCGACAACCATCGGCGCAGCGTCAGGTGCCTGGCCGCCCGGACAGGCCGGGGAGCCGGGTGCGTCTGCGCGACCGGGCGGTCACCGGGAGCGGCGCCGTCAGGACCAGGCCGCGTGCAGGCGCCGACCGGGGTTGCGGTAGACACCCGACGTGCCCCTCGTCGTCCGTCCGATCGCCCCGTCCGAGCACGCCGCCGCGGCGGAGCTGACCGCGACGGTCTACCGCGGCGAGGGCTACAGCTCCGCCGACTACGAGCCGCAGCTGCGCGCCGTCGGAGCGCGCGCCGAGACGGCCACGGTGCTGGTCGCCGAGCTCGACGGTCAGGTGGTCGGTGCGGTCACCGTCGCCACCCGCGGCGGTGAGTGGGCGGAGCAGTCCGCGCCCGGCGAGGCCGTCGTCCGGATGCTCGTCGTCGCCGCCGAGGCCCGCGGCTCCGGGGCCGGCGAGGCGCTCGTGCGGGCCTGCCTCGACACCGCCCGCGCGGACGGCTGCAGCCTGGTGCGGCTGTCGTCGCAGGAGAGCATGACCACCGCGCACCGCCTGTACGAGCGGCTCGGCTTCGTCCGCACGCCGTCCTTCGACTGGTCGCCGGTGCCGGGACTGCACCTGCGCACCTACGCGCTGCCACTCGCGCCGTGGTGCGGGCAGTGCGGCGAGGCGCTCACGCCCGAGGGCCACGCGGCCTGCCGCCGGTCGGCCGAGCTCGACCCGCCCCGCTACTGCGCGCGCTGCCGCCGGCGGATGGTCGTGCAGGTGCTGCCGACCGGGTGGACGGCGCGCTGCAGCGAGCACGGCACCGTCTCAGGGTGACGGGCACCGGCTGACGGGCACCGGCTGACGGGCTACGCGACCAGGCCCAGCCGGCGCAGCTCGACCGTGAGGTCGTGCGGCGAGGTCGAGGCGGCCATCGCGGCCTCCATGGTGATCACGCCGTCGCGGATGAACGAGACCAGGTGCTGGTCGAAGGTCTGCATCCCGTAGTAGGTGCCCTCGGAGATCAGCTGGCCGATGGTCGACGTCTTGTCGGGGTCGGCGATCGCGTCGGCGATGCGTCCGGTGTTGACGGCGATCTCCATGACGACGCAGCGGCCCTCGCCGTCGGCACGCGGCACCAGGCGCTGACAGATGATGCCGCGCAGCGAGCCCGCCAGGGCCAGGCGCACCTGCTTCTGCTCGTGCGGCGGGAAGAAGTCGATGATGCGGTTGATGGTCTCCGCGGCGTCCGTCGTGTGCAGCGTCGACATGACGAAGTGGCCGGTCTCGGCGGCGGCCAGGCCTGCCTTGACCGTCTCGTGGTCGCGCATCTCCCCGACCAGGATGACGTCCGGGTCCTGGCGCATCGCGGCACGCATCGCCGTGACGAAGTCCTCGGTGTCGACGCGCACCTCGCGCTGGTTGACCATCGACATCTTGTCGAAGTGCAGCACCTCGATCGGGTCCTCGATCGTGACGAG
This sequence comes from Frankiales bacterium, assembly GCA_025966005.1. Classification (GTDB taxonomy): domain Bacteria; phylum Actinomycetota; class Actinomycetes; order Mycobacteriales; family SCTD01; genus SCTD01. Next base: position 127 of record JAOPVV010000141.1, on the reverse strand, counting down.
GTGCACCTCCTTGTTGGCGTTGATGTGGTCGATCATCCCAGCCAGGGTGGTCGTCTTGCCCGAGCCGGTGGGGCCGGTGACCAGCACCAGGCCGCGGGGCTCCATCGCCAGGCTGGCCAGCACCGCC
>JAOPVV010000098.1 GCA_025966005.1 Frankiales bacterium | reverse complement strand
GACCGGTGCCGGTGCCGGTGCCCTCGCCGGTGCCGCCGGCCGGACGGCACCGGTCCGTCACGACCGAGGACGGCGTCGAGCTCGCCGTCACCGAGTTCGGCGCGACCGACGCCACGGCCACCGTCGTGCTGGCCCACGGCTACGTGCAGTCCTCCGCGCTGTGGGCCGGGCAGGTCCGCGACCTCGTCGACACCCGCCCCGACCTGCGGGTCGTCACCTACGACCACCGCGGGCACGGCCGGTCCGGCCGCACCACGCGCGACCGGGCCCACCTCGAGCAGCTGGGCCGCGACCTCGCGCTGGTCCTGGACGCCGTCGCCCCCACCGGCCCGGTCGTCGTCGGCGGGCACTCGATGGGCGGCATGACGGTGATGGCGCTGGCCGAGCAGCGGCCCGAGCTGTTCGGCGACCGGATCGTCGGCGCCGCCTTCGTCGGGACGTCCTCGGGCGGGCTCGCCGGGCTCACGTACGGGCTGCCGGCGCCGGTCGCCCGGGTCGTCACGCGCCTGCTGCCCCGCCTGAACGAGCGGGCCGTGGCCGCCGAGCTCGCCGGCAAGGCGCGCAAGGTCGGCGCGATGGACGCCCGGATGATCTATCCGAAGGGCGTCGACACGGGCCTGGTGCAGTGGACCCTGGACGTCCACCGAGACTGCTCCGCCGAGACGGTGGCGGCGTTCCTGCCGACGTTCTCGACGCACGAGCGGCTCGCGGCCCTCGAGGCCGTCGCCCACGTCCCGGCGCTCGTCGTCGTCGGGGACCAGGACGTGCTGTGCCCCGTCGAGCACAGCCGGGCGATCGCCCGGGCCCTGCCGAGCAGCGAGCTCGTCGTCTACCCGGGCGTCGGCCACATGGTCCACCTCGAGCGCCGCAGCGAGGTCAGCCGCCACCTCGTCGCCCTGGTCGACCGCGCCCTGGCCGCGAGCAGCCCCCCCGCCGCCTGACCCGCACCCCGACCGCCCCCCGCTCCGACTGCCCGCGCCCGCGGGTGCGGGGAGGGGGAGGGGGAGGGGGAGGGGGAGGGGCTACTCGGCCTCGGACAGGAGGTCGGCCAGGCGGCCGACGCCCTTCTCGAGGTCGGCGTCGCCGAGGGCGTACGACAGGCGGAAGTAGCCGGGCGTCCCGAAGGCCTCGCCGGGCACCACGGCCACGCCGACCTCGTCCAGCACCAGCTCGGCCAGCTCGGCCGAGGTCGTCGGCGTCCGGCCGCGGATCGCCTTGCCCAGCACGCCCTTGACCGACGGGTAGCAGTAGAACGCCCCGAACGGCTCGGGGCACTCGACGCCCGGGATCGCCGACAGCAGCCGCACCATCGTCCGGCGGCGGCGGTCGAAGGCGGCCCTCATCTCGGCCACGGCCGACAGGTCGCCGGTGACGGCGGCCAGCGCGGCGACCTGCGCGACGTTGCTGACGTTCGAGGTGGCGTGCGACTGCAGGTTGGTCGCGGCCTTCACGACGTCGAGCGGGCCGATCAGCCAGCCGACCCGCCAGCCGGTCATGGCGTAGGTCTTCGCGACGCCGTTGACGACGACGCAGGTGTCGGCCAGCTCGGGGACGACGACCGGCATCGAGACGTGCGTCGCGTCGCCGTAGACCAGGTGCTCGTAGATCTCGTCGGCGACGACCCAGATGCCGTGCTCGAGGGCCCAGCGGCCGACCGCCTCGACCTCCGCGGGGGAGGCCACCGCGCCGGTCGGGTTGGACGGCGAGCACCACAGCAGCACCTTGGTGCGCTCGGTGCGGGCCGCCTCGAGCTGCTCGACCGTGACCCGGTAGCCCTGCTCCTCGGTCGTGACGACGTCGACCGGCACGCCGCCGGCGAGCTTGATCGCCTCGGGGTAGGTGGTCCAGTACGGCGCCGGCAGCAGCACCTCGTCGCCCGGGTCGACCAGGGCGGCGAACGCCTCGTACACGGCCTGCTTGCCGCCGTTGGTGATCAGCACCTGCGCCGCCGTCACCTGGTAGCCGCTGTCGCGGGCCGTCTTGGCCGCGACGGCCGCCTTGAGCTCGGGCAGCCCGCCGGCCGGGGTGTAGCGGTGGTTCCTCGGGTCGGAGCAGGCGGCCGCAGCCGCGGCCACGATCGCCGGGGGAGTGGGGAAGTCGGGCTCACCCGCGCCGAAGCCGACGACGTCCTCGCCGGCGGCCTTCTTGGCCTTGGCCTTGGCGTCGACCGCCAGGGTGGCCGACTCGGCGATGCCGCCGACGCGGGCGGAGACTCGGGACCGGACTGCGGGGGCCGTGGGGCTGCTCGTCATGACCCCATCGTCCCGCGTCCCGTCCAGCCGCCTCGCGCCGGGGTCGTCCGCGACCTGGACAGGCTCCGCGCGGGACGCCGTACACTGGTCGCCCTGGGGGCTGGAGGCCTCTGCTCCGGCGCGCCCGCGCACCGGTGCGGGCAGCCCTCGTGAAGGGGTGTAGCTCAGTTGGCCAGAGCGCCGGTCTCCAAAACCGGATGTCGCAGGTTCGACTCCTGTCACCCCTGCTGGACCGCACGAACCGCAGCACCACCCGACGTGGCACGACGAGGAGACGCATGAGCGACAGCGCAGGGACCGGCACCGGTCTCGGCACGCCCGACCGCGGCTCCTCGGCGCGCACGGTCGAGGGTCGTCGCCCCGGGCGGCTCAAGCGCGCGACGACCTTCTACAAGCAGGTCGTCGCCGAGCTGCGGAAGGTCATCTGGCCGACCCGCCGCGAGCTGCTCACCTATACCAGCGTCGTGCTGGTGTTCGTGCTGTTCATGACGGCGGTCGTCAGCATCTACGACTTCCTGTTCAGCCAGGGCGTGCTGAAGGTCTTCGGCAACGGCTGACCAGCCCCACCCCTCCGAGCACCACCCCCAGCACCTGATGACAAGGACGTGAGCGTGTCCGACTACAGCCCCGAGGACGAGGGCGCGCAGTCCGAGCAGGCAGAGGCCACCAGCTCCCCGGCCGCCTTCGCGACCGGCTTCGCCCCCGCGACGGAGGCCGGGACCGCCGCTGCCGACCTGGACGAGCTCGGCGCCGGCGGCGTCAGCGACGCCCCGAGCGGCTATCTCGACGACGCCGCGCCCGAGGGCGTCGGCACCGCTGCGGCGGACGCCGAGAGCGACGCGAGCGCGGACGCCGGCGCGAGCGCCGCCGTCGAGGTCGACCCCGACCTCGACCCGGCCGACCAGCTGCGCGCCGAGCTCGAGGGCCAGCAGGGCGACTGGTACGTCGTGCACTCCTACGCCGGCTACGAGAACAAGGTCAAGACCAACCTCGAGAGCCGGATCTCCTCGCTGAACATGGAGGACTACATCTACGCGATCGAGGTCCCCGTCGAGGAGGTCATGGAGATCAAGGGCGGCAAGCGCCAGGCCGTCGTCCGCAAGAAGCTCCCCGGCTACCTGTTCGTGCGCATGGACCTCACCGACGAGTCGTGGTCGGTCGTCCGCAACACCCCGGGCGTCACCGGCTTCGTCGGCCAGACCTCGCGCCCGTCGCACCTGTCGCTCGACTAGGTGGTCAAGATGATCGCCCCGCCGAAGACCAAGACCGTCGTGGCCCAGAAGGCCGTCGACTACGAGGACGGCGAGTCCATCACGGTCACCGACGGGCCGTTCGCGACCCTGCCGGCGACGATCAACGAGATCAACCTCGACAGCCAGAAGCTCAAGGTGCTGGTGTCGATCTTCGGACGCGAGACGCCGGTCGAGCTGTCCTTCAACCAGGTCGCGAAGCTCTAGCCCCACGCGCTCGTCGCCCGCTCACCACTAGGAATCAGAGAACATGCCTCCCAAGAAGAAGCTCGCCGGTCTCATCAAGCTCCAGATCAAGGCCGGCGCGGCCACCCCCGCGCCGCCCGTCGGCCCGGCCCTCGGCCAGCACGGCGTCAACATCATGGAGTTCTGCAAGCAGTACAACGCCGCGACCGAGTCGCAGCGCGGGGACATCGTCCCGGTCGAGATCTCGGTGTTCGAGGACCGCTCGTTCACCT